>JAQVLM010000118.1 GCA_028704125.1 Opitutales bacterium | reverse complement strand
AGATCCGTGTTGAAAAAGCTCTGGTTGTTCATCTGATCACCGGGCCGGACCAAAGTGAAATCCCAACACAACACCTGGAGCCCACCCTGCTCATCCTTACAGACCCAAGAGGATCTATCACTGTTCTCCAATTCGATCGGCCCGAGCTGATTGAAAAACTTGTAGGCAAAATAGGCGGGTTTGTGAATACCCTGATAGTTGGTCAGACCAAAACCTCCGTGAAACGGGGTAAACCGGGGTCCGGACTCTTCAAAGATGTCCGTAAAGGTCCAATAGGACATCGACTGGGCCGCATCTCCAATGCCTTTGAGGTTGTTCAGAATGTAAGCCGCACTGTGGTAGCTGTCATGAACCGGATCCGAAGGCGTGTAGGATGTGCTCCATTCGGTGTAGTGCAGATCCAGACCGGCTTTCGAACTTGATTCGATCTGGGAACGCGTGTGCTTCACCGCATCGCGAATGGTGTTCCCATTGGGAGACAAAACCGTTCCAGTAGTTCCCCATTCATCGAGATAACCCGCATCCACCCCATAGTGATGCGTCGAGAGGAAATCCAATGGAACGTCGTTTTCTTCGCAAAACGCGATCGTTTCCGGGATCCACGCATTACCGGCCGTTGCCGGACCCCCAACCCGATATTCGGAGCATACCGATTTCACGGCGCGAACCGTCGTTTCGTAGAGCTTGTAATACTCGGAACGGGCAAACCCTTCGTGCTGATCATAGGGAAGCCCTTTGTCATCTCCGATCCAAAACCCAACGAGATTAGGCTCATTCCATACCTCAAAATACCACTGCTTCACTTCTTCCTCGCCGTATCGATCCGTCCAATGCCGCACCAGAGACTCAATTAACTCCGCCCATTTGGCTGGATCCCGAGGGGGAGTCACATTGCCTTTCCACCAGAAAATGGTTTTGTCACCGCTCGCCAGAGCGGATGGCATGAAACCCAGCTCCACAAATGGGCGTATGTTCATGTCCAGCATCGCATCAAAAAGCGCATCCACATACTGCCAGTTGTAGTGTGCCTCTCCCTTGTGATCGACGAGGTATACGCCCATGTCATCGCACAGGAGTCCATGAAACCTCAAATACCGGAATCCGCAATCCTTGCGGGTCTCGGCAAGCTGTTGCTGCCAATCAGCCCTCAGTCCTTCGTTCGCGCGCCCGGCCCCCACACAAAGCGTCGGCATGGTGTTCAACGGCTTGGAAGCCCCCTGATAGTCCACTCGAATGGAACGGGACGGATCACCTTGGACATCCAAGGCATCAGCCATGCCCAATTGGGCCGTTACAACGCATGTCAACAGACTTATAAAACTCAAGTACTTCATGGATATCGGATCGTGTTATGGATTGGTTAATCGGAATACAAAAAAACGCAGGTGAACTAAAAACCGCCGACTGTTCCCTTCACGATGCGCAAAAACAATATGCTCAAACGATGAAAACGGGCAAGAAGTTTGGCTCAACCACATCAGAGCCTCGCCCCTTGCCCGTCAATTTCCCTTGTTTATCCACTAGAACGAGAAGGTGTTGGTCAGCGACCAAGTCATCCCTTCCTGAATGCGGAACTGGGCAGGAGTTCCGTCCGGCTGAACGCTTATCGGAACAAGTGAAACATCCTCTCCCAAACTCCGGATGTTGAGTTGGATTCTCCACTTGATCTTCCCGGTGATCATCCTTTCATACCCGGCCCAAACATCGAAATGATCGTAGGTGTCGCTCCAATATGGCTTATCGATATCCATATTGTCCCGGGTTTCATTCAAGGCATATCCGAGGATGTGTCGGTCTTCCCATCGATACGCTACGCCGACGTTGCTCCCTTTCAACAAACCGTCCTGGAACGCATAGTTGGCAACCATGTTGACCCTCCACGGAGCCAGCTCAGCTACCATTTTTCCATTCGTTTCAAGCTGGAACTTGTAAGCCGCCCAGATTGATTCCTCATAGTTTTCACGTAGAGTACGGTCTCCGCCCCACCACAACCGCAGATCACCAGCGGGGGATTGGTATTTCTCATACTGCTTGACGATGAATTCCTGCAGCGATTTCCCGAGTGCTGTCTGAGAAGCATCGGTCTTCGAGACGTTCACCGACAGGTTGAATCCATCCGTAATCTGACCAGATACTTCAAGCTCAAAACCCTTGGAGGTGTTATCAACCGTTCCGATCGGCCACACTCCGTTGATACGACCGCCACCTGCGGCCTGAATACCCCCGATCGTGACCGGCGCCCAATTGCCATTGTTGATCGCGTTATGGTAATCTCCCTTTGCGGCGAGTTCAACGTCAACAGCCATGCCATAGGCGTCGTACCATTCCTGAGGTTGCATCTGACCCAACCAGGACCAGGTTGCGGCAATGTTGGCTGCAGTGGAGGGACTGTTCAGGAAGGCCTCGCTCTTGGGATCGTTGTAAATGCTGTCCCATCCATTGTCGATGAGAGCCCAATTCCAATACCACTCGCTTCCGGAAGCCTCTCCGTTCATCCCTGCAAGATTCGTGAGGGCGGATGCGGTTCCCCATGCTTCAAGCAGATAAAGCATATGAGTGTTTGAGCCAAGCGTTGTGGCTTGCCCGCTTACCGTCGAGATGTTCGCATCGGCAACTTCAGTTTCGTACCAAGTCGCCTTCACGCGCAACCGGTCGTCCATGAAACTCAACGCGATACCCAAATCCTCCGTCTTGCCTTGGGCGTTGGGCAGGACTTCTCCATCAAATCCGTACCGGTTTTCAACGCGGGTGTTCCTTCCACTACTATAGAACAGACTGATGTTACTCCCCCATGGAAGATTCTTGCGAATGAACTGGGGACTATGGGCAACGACACCCCACGAGATGCTCTCACCTTCGGACTCACCCGTCTCCGGATCAAGAGCCCCAAGTGCCGGATTCTTTACTGCAACACCCGTGGCTGAGGTTTTGTCACTGGACGCCCCGGAACGCAGTTGTTGCTTGTCTCTTCTCCACCCGAAAGTGGACACCACGAGATCGTCCAACCAGTATCCTTGCCAGGTCAAGCCCATGGATTCAACCGTTGTGCGAGTTCGACTGACACCCGTGTATAGGGAGTCCATGTCACCATCCACCGCACTCAGAATCTGGAAGGTCTCAGGAGTCCACCCCACATAGTTGAGCGGGTTCTCGGATTGAGTAAGGTCTTCATCGGTTGCCGCAGCATACCAATCCGCCCCAGGGTCAACATCATTTGCCGCCCAATGAGAATCGAATATGTCAAGGTTCACATATCCTGTGGGGGCCTGCACCGAAGTGATTCCTCGCAGATTCAACCCGCTCGCCGAGGTGCGGTCCTGGATGTTGCCAGACAGGTAAGTGACCATATCCAAGGTGCGAACCCCATCACTGAGAGAGATCCCGGTTCCGTTTCCGGACAGTCCATATCCCACTTTTTCCGCATAGCTTGTGTCGAGTGCGAAGAGTGAGAAATCCCGGGTCTCCTGATCATAGGTTTCCTTGGAATACAAACCCGTGAAGATGTGACGTCCCAGGATTCCTGTCAGACGCGATAGTTTCAGAAAATCATCCGCCCTCAGCTCTCCATAACCGGTTGCGCGGAAATTGAAGCGTTCCGTGAAACTCACGCCTCCACCTCCCCTGGTGTTGCCTGCCACAACCGCACGCCCCGCGTCCGGATTTGCAACGGCAACATCCGGGAGTGTCCATGGATAGCGCATCAAGTTTGACCGGATATCGACTGTGAGGACAGGAATTCCTCCCCCAAGATTGGAATAACGCCCGTCATCATACTTTTGCTGATCCACAACGAGTTCAATCCCGGCCCGATGATTCAGGAAAGTCTGGGAAAGGCTCATGTTCCATGTCTGCCAATTCTGCCACTCTTTCTTGTTGGGTCCGTCGATCAGGTAATCAAAATAGTTGAAGATACTGGTATCAGTGAGCGACTTGTCCTTGTAGAACCCTTTGTCGGCGCCGGGTTGGCCAGACTCGCGGGCCCACGATCCGTAACCGATGATGCCGATGTTACTCCCGTATGGAAATCCATTGATCGAACCGTCAATGGACCCGTCCGCACTAAGCCCATAGGTCCCGACCGGGCCGGCCTGATAGGCACTGGCAGCTGCCACTTCCGAACCGGAACTATAAACAAACACGGGGTTTGCGGTCAGCGATCCATTTCCCATGTTTTGCCCGACCCAAGCATTCTCAATCTCACCTTCGGCAACGTCACTGCTTGAGTATACGACAACACCCTGTGACCAAGCATACCAGGGATCCCAGGTCCGCCGGTTAATTTCGTTTTCAGCCGTATAGAAGAACGGGGAAATACGGTCTTCCGGTGGTAGTACTCTCGGCCGGTTTGCCTCCACATCTCCCGATTCGAAATTGGCCCTGAATGAGGTATTCCCGTCTTTCAGGAACTTCGGTTCCCACCGTAACGCTCCGAATATCCGGCGGTCACGGTTGTATGTCGGCTTTTGACGGTATTTCGTATTGTCGTCCAATGCCGCAACATACACGGCCAACTGATCCTTTATGAGGATGGTGTTGTAGTCAGCCGAGAACCTCACACTGTTGAAACTCCCGATACGGTTTTCGATCTTCCCGCTTTCACCGCTCAGCTCGGCCGTCGCGAGTGATGAATTGATGATGCCGGCCGGGCTTCCAATACCGAAAAGAATCGAGTTCGGTCCACGCTGCAAATCCACCCGACTTACATTGTATGAATCCCAGGGTGCATCTGAGCGGAAAAAATCCCGCGTGTTGTCTGCCGAGTCAAGGCCGCGGACACGGGTATTCGTGTTTGGCTTGATGAAAGATTCGGAGATACCGTTGATAAAGGTATTTCCAACCCCCCCGTAGTTTCCATAAACGCCACCCACTTCTGTGTTGGTGGTGTAGACCAACAGGTCTTGGACGTTCCGCGCTCCGGTGTCATTCAAAAATGCGGATGTCACTACGCTGATGGATGACGCCAGATCCTTCAAATCCGTTCGGATTCGGGCTCCAGCAAGGGTGTCGGTCGCATAGTAACTCACGCCATCTCCCTTCATCGAGACTTCAAATGGCGACAATTCATATACGTCTTCATCCTCAGTCACGGATTGTGCATCCATTGGTTGAATGCTCAGCAATAACAACGAGGCCGCTCCTGTGACAAACGAACGCAGGCGGCCCTGGCTTTGGGTGAATGCATATCCACCCGGTGTTTCATTGCTCAGACTCTTCCCTGATGGGATCAGTCTGGCACTGGGATATTGGTTATTGGGATTCTTCATTTTTGTTATTGGGGATTTCTATTCTCTAGACTCACGGGGCCAACAGTTTCCCGGACTCCGTAATCGTATCGTTAACGATATCCCGTTCCAAAACCCGCCAACTTTTTTGCAGGTTCTTGTTGGTTGTTCTCCAACATTCCGGTACCTTCGATTATTCCGGATCCTGAATCCCCAATTGTCCCTACGAACCCATTCCGGCCAAAAGCTCGATGTCAACAAAGTGCCAACACCAGAAAGAACCAGAGGACACGAAGGATGAAGCTCACTCAGAATGCCCTATCAGTGTTCATCATCTTCATCAGTGGTTGAACACCTTCTCATCCGCAGATTTCCGTAGATTATAGCCCCCCTTCTCCACCCTTTGAGCCTTCGTGAGAACCTCCTTCTTTTCTAACTTCTCACTTCCTGCTCCCCACTCCGTGCTCTCTGCGCCCTTCGTGGTTAAATACTCTTCAATCCACTCATCCTTAGGGTCTTCCCTCTTCGTCTGACTATCGCCAGACTACGCCGGACACGCTGCGTGAGTCATCTCTTCTTCTTAAATCCTGGAGATCCCGTCGTCCTTGCACAACAAGCTGGCGCATCCCAACGTTCGTGTTCAGAAGCTCAAGCTTCACAGTTTCGTTCTCGCAAATACAGCCGACATGAACTACAATTCTTCCATGAACATTTCTGAATTGCGCAGTCTCCCTCCTCACGAGAAGTTGAGAATTATGGAGGCAATCTGGGAAGACTTCGACGAGCACTTGAAAACGGCAGAGGTCACCCCGGTTGTTCAGCGATTGCTCGATGAACGCATGGAGCGCATCCGCAACAAAACAGTTGAAGTTCACGACTGGGACAAAGTCAAACTGTCGATTGGGCGACCATGATCCAAGTCCGCATTTCGGACGATGCCCTCAACGACCTGATCCTTGGGTTCAGATTCTATGAAGCTCAGGAAACCGGTCTCGGTGAGTATTTTCTGTCTCAACTCCGTACGGACATCGACGGGTTGAAAATCTCTGAGTGCCAAAAGGTTAGACCTGATCCAAACACCAACCCTCTTGACAGGTCATTTCAATAGAGTAATTTTACTCCATGGGCGTTATGACAAGAGCAGATAAAAAGGGCTCTCTAAAGGTGAAGGGAGCAAAGCCAGGCTCCTTGTACCTTGTCTCCAAGCAAGGGGCACAGTTCCTCGTCAACCCGATTGTTGACTGTCCGCCTTGTACTCAAATCTTACCACAAGAAATTGTGCAGACTATCGCATCAAACGCCCTGAAACCCCGACTGAGCTGGAACACATTGAAGTCCATGACTCGGGACTAAGGACTAATGAGACTCCTGGACACCAATGTGCTGATCTATGCTTTCGAGCAGGATTCGCCCTTTAAGAATTGGGCACATGATTTGGTAGTCCAGTCGATAATCGACAGGATCGCGGTCGTAAATCCCGTGATTATAGCCGAATTGGCTATTGGGATCGAAGAACCCGAGTCTCTCTCTGACAAACTGAGCAGATGGGGAATCATTCTAACCGATTTGCCTTGCGAATCTTCATTGCGATGCGCTATCGCCTTCGGAAAATACCTCAACCGGAGAAAAACCTCGCCCCAAGGGAAGTTGCCGGCTCCCAAAGCACCCATGCCCGATTTTTTCATTGGGGCTCATGCTTCCGTTATGGGATGGTCAATTGCCACAGTAGATCCAGACCGGTACAGGTCTTATTTCCCTGAAGTTTCGTTGATTGTTCCTTGATCGGAACAATCTGAACCCCGCCTATCCCAAGGGAGCGGTGCGAAAGTCTCGCACGGTTCACAAAACTCAGCCAACCGCCATGCGAATCCGAATAGTAGCGGGAGCATCTCTGCTCGCGGCTTTTTTACGCCCGCCTCTTCCCTCTGCTCCTTGGCGCCTTGCGGCTTGGGGTGAGATCATCTTCAAACCTGCTACCCCGAGCTTGCGAGGGGCATTGTCGTCCGCGTAGCGGATCTTAGTGAGCCCAACAGGCGAACGTTGCTAATCAATTCTTCTTATTTAACATCGCTCGCAATGCTCGCTATAAGCCCTTCGGGCCACATACGTTTGGCTGGCGCCAAACAACAGATTCACCACTGAAAGTATGTTGCCGAAGCGAAGCTGAGGCGTCTGTGCCCCGAGCGAAGTCGAGGGGCGTAAGCCCGCCAGGGCGATGTTAAAACCTCTTTGAGTTTCACATCGCTCACAAACTTCGCTGGATGGTCTTGATCAAGAGCCTCGTCGAATGGGCTTGCCATGAGCCTCGTCGAATGGGCTTCGGCCTGCGGCCTCGCCACAGGGGCTGAAGAGGGTGAACCACGAAATGCTCGAAAACCACGAACGGGAAACAATTTTCAACCACTGACGCACCTGATAGACACTGATGGGAAAATCATCTCCATGTTGTTCTTTCCTCTGCTCCTCGGTGCCTTCCCTCTTCGTCTGACTATCGCCAGACACGTGGCATGAGATCATCTTCTTCTTATTCCCATCCCAGAGCGCAAAGGACGATTCCGTTCCTGGAATTCACCCAAAATCCCTACGATCCCATTCCGGCCAAATGTACGACCTCAACTAAAGTGGTAACACTTAATCCATGTAGATTCGAATGAGACCAACCGTTACTCAGTGGCCGTGGCCGAACACCGGCATTCCTATTGACATTTCCATGTCAAATAGTGATCTATTTCCCCTTGATTACGGATCATAACAGTCCCTTTTTCGCGCATGCCGGACACTCTGGATCGAATCCGGAGCGAAGACCCGGCATGGATGGACGCGAGGCATTCCACGAGGATGCATATCTGTTGGGGCGGCCGGCACATGGGGGACAGTGCCATCCCGGGATTCTGGATTTCTCGGTGAATCTGAATCCGCTCGCGCCTTCGATTCCGGATGCTACCTGGCTGCGATGGAAAAACCATGCCATGCGGTATCCACCGGCGACCTCCGATGCAATCAGCGTGCGTCTGGCGGGAGTGCTGGGAAGCGAAGCCCGGCAGACCGTGGTCACCAATGGTGGAATGGAAGCGCTGCAGGCGGGTATCGCCGCGCAGCCTGC
>JAQVLM010000117.1 GCA_028704125.1 Opitutales bacterium | reverse complement strand
GACCTGATCCGCAGCTCCGCGGCAAATATTCTTCATCAGAATCTGCTGACCCAAGCAAAGGAACACTGTCCTCGGCGCGGGCTTCCTCGCATAGTAGCGGGAGCATCCTTGCTAATGGCCTTTCATCCCCCAATGGCGCGCATTCGCTCCCCGAACCCTACACCGAAGTAGGGCGAGGGGTCCCCACCGAGCCGCACTTCTCCTCCTTTTTGCTTTCCATGCCTTTGTGGCGAAGCATTCTTCTTAATCCTGTTCATCCTGTCCAAAAAAGAAGTAATCTTTTCACCACGAAGCAACGAAGGTCCGCGAAGAAAGATCTGCCATCACTCACCTCCATCCTTCGTGCTCTGTGGTAAAGCCCCCATCTTCCTCTTCCCCCCTTTGTGCCTTGGTGCCTTCGTGAGAAATCCTCTTCTTCTCCAACCCAATCCCCAGATCGGAACGCTCACGCGTTCCGCTACGGGGAGAATGCATGCTGTGGATCTCTCCACCTTGGGCGGCTTCCCTCTTCGTCAGGCTACCGCCCGACCTCGCCGGACACTCCACGCGAGGAAACATTCTTCTTCAGTCCGAAATCCCAAGACGGGAATCTCACGATTTCCGCTACCGAAAGAGCTCCCTAATCCATCCTCCCTTTGCGGCTTTGCGTCTCTGCGTGAGAACCTCTTCTTATTCAATCCTGTAGATCCTGTGAATCCTGTCCAAAAAATCTTCTATTCACCACAACGTATCCTCCATATAGCTCGAAAAGCGACGGAGGAAGGACGCGAGGAACACGACGAAATTACATCCGCTCTCTTCTCCAACCTTAGTGCGCCCCCTTCATGGTAAACATAACAACGATACATATTCACCACTCAGGATCAATCATCTCCAGTAGCCGAGAATTCCAAAGGGTCGTCATCTGGATCGCTCGCCTCAACTTGGATCGAGACCGGTTCTCCCGCAGTTGTGGTACGATCTCCGATCGCCTCCAACGCAGGAGGGAGGTTAGTAGCGATCACCTCATAGGCTCCGATATCCGACTGGTCGTTGGGAACGACCGGACGATCCTGAGCCGTCCCCAAAACTTCGATTTGAGCCATGGGCGGCATTTTCAGCGGTGTTTGCAGCAGATTGGGGATCTCATGACCCGGAACCGGCACGGTGGGCAGAACCCCTCCATCAATCAAAGGACTCCCGGTTGCAGGGCGCAGGTCATTTCCCGCCGGATTATGGTCCGGACATTGATCCGACAATATCGGGAAATACTGCTGCAAAGAACCCTTTTTCATGAAAAGGTAATCGGCCCGTCATACTGTGGTAACACGATTGGGCCATCCTCTGAATGCTGCGGGAACACAGTCGGGCCCGACCACGCACAACGATGAATCAGGACGGGGTCTTGAGAACCCTTGCCGCCGACACAAACAACACCAGAAAGACCAGATCCGCCACCGCAAAAGGCTTCCACATGGCGGGAATGCCATTCATGACCCAGTGCCCGAACACAACAGCGCAAAACGACACTTTCAGTCCAATCCCATACGGGATCAGGTTCCTGTTGAAAACCGGATCCCTCGCGATCCGAAGAAACATCCAGGCAAACAAAACCAACAGGAGGGCTGGAAACTGAACATACCCGATGTGGTTTGGAGGGGTTACCTGGAACAATCTGAACAGTGAGCCAGGCGCAACGAGGAAAGCCAGACCCAACAAGCCGTCGTAAAGGGCCGCAATAAGGAAAAAAAGCTGAATCGCGGGTTTCTTTCTCATGAGTTTGTCCTGGTTTTGCGCATCTCAAAGAACTGGCGTCTCCGCCAATCGGTGAACTCGCTGTTGTAGAGTCGCTGTCCCAAATCCATAAAGCCACGTTCCAGCTCGTCGACTGTCATGTGGGACGGGGTGAAATTGACATCAAAGAGCGTGCATTTTTTCCAGTTTCGGGGCTCGATGAGCCGACCTTCCTTCGAGAGCCGCTCATAGAGAGGGGTGCCCGGAAATGCTGTTAGCAGGGTAATCTGGACTTCATATAGGCGGCCGGTTTTCACATACTCAAACACGGCGTCAAAAACTGAAGCGTCTTGTCCGTCCAGACCAAGGATGAAACAACCATTTACGGTGATTCCATGCGACTGAATCGCCCCAATGGACGCTTGATAGTGTTCGAGTTGCCGATACTTCCAGTTCCTCTTCTGCTCGAGGCCGTTGAGCGTATTTGGATCTGTGCTTTCCAAGCCGATCAACACTTGGGCGCATCCCGCCTCACGCATCATGTCCAGAAGCTCTTCGTCCTGCCCGACTGAGATATCGGTTTCCGCGAACCACCGGATCTTACGCTTGGCGAGTTCAGGCAACAAGCGTTTCCAGTAAGAGCGATTCACAAAACTATTGTCATCCGCGAACTCGATAAAGGGCTTTGGCCACAAGTCCCGTATCCGGTCTATTTCCTCCAGCACCTTATGATCGGGCTTCTGCTTGTATTGCAGGGTCAGGTTGATCGAGCTTGCACAAAACTCACACCGGTGCGGACATCCGCGGCTGGTTTGGACCGTCAAACGGTTGTATTTATCGTAGTCGAGAAGCTCAAACCGGGGCATCGGAGCGTCGTCCAAATCGAAGTTTTTTCCGAGCTGCCCATAACGGGATTTCAGTAGGCGCACTCCGGCATCTTCGATGACCTGCGTCCAGACGTTTTCGCCCTCGCCGATGATCACGCTTGAGCAATACACAAGCGCTTCATCCGGCAAATGGGAAACATGCACGCCACCCATCACAACCTGGATCCCGTTGCGCTTCAAAAACGCGGCCAGTTCATAGGCTTCGTCGATCTGCGCGCTGTAACTTGAGATCGCCACAAGGTCGTGTCCGCAAAGAGAGTCCCACAACTCAAAGTGCCGGATATCCTCGATCTCAAGGTAGGTCAATTGGTGTTCAGGTGGGGTCATCCCTGCAAGAGTCAACAATCCTAGACTCGGGAGGGACGCGATCGTTTTGCTGCGCTCAACAAAGCCGGGAAGCGTCAGCCCGAGTGCCAGCAATTCGGAGTTGCAGGCACGGATTCCACTCATGGCCACCAATGCAATCTTGTTGGGAGAGTCCGGGGGATGATCAACGCGACCCCTACGATCAAAGATATCGCAGGGATGGGAAACAAATTACGAAACGGCTTCTTCCATGCGCTCAGGTAACAGGTGGCGGGCATCATGACCGCCGCCACAAGAAGAAGCATCGAGCTGAGGAATGGAACTTCTGTAACTTCCAGATAGTCCAGCGAAAGCGCAAAAAACAGATTGATGATGCCGATCCCGAAGAACGATATGTGCCCCAACCGGGTCATCCTTCGCAGCCAGGAGTCGTATCCGCCGAGCCAAGTATCCTGATGAAAGAACAGCCCTGAGAGTGCACCTGAAATGCACCCGAGCAGAAACCCGATCCATGCGGCGGAGAAATTCAAGCAGTTCATTCCATGAAATCGTCCAATAACGTTTTCTATGAACCGTCCACGGCCGTGGCAATTCACAAAACACACCGACACATGATTATCCCACCTTCCAGCAACAAGGCGGGCTCCGCCTCAAAAGGGACATCCGCGCCTCCGTCATGGGGCAAAACCTGAGCTCCCGATCCGGAGCAAGTCCGCTATCGGATCGGAAGCACCAACGGCCTTACTGGCAATGCATGTATTTGGTCGCCACCTCGAGGAGGCCATCGGGATTTCCACTCAGGTTATCCCGCAGGGAGGCATCTTCATATCGATTCAGGAACTGGATTGTAAAGTCGATGAGCTGTGGAGGGAACACACCATCCGACTCAAACACCGCACGGGTCGCATCCAGGCACTTGGCGGAGGCCACACAGGAGTCGGGCAAGGGTTTCAGTTTTCCAGCCAGTCCGCTTTTGGCGATGTTGCCCTCCACGTAGAGACTATCCGCTTTGGCGACAGCATCCGGCATGCGCATTCCATGCAAAACTGCCATAATCAAACCCGCTATGATCAAGTGAACATTTGCGCTTCCATCGGGCACACGAAACTCAAAGGTTTGCCGACCCTCCCCGGAAACCATGCCCACGTTCACTCCGGGATTGGCGACAGATGCCATGTTCTGGCCTTCAGCCCACCCGAGCGGAACTCGAACCAAAACCGAGCGGTTACGCGCACCCCAGCATATATTGGTCGGAGCTTCCTGATTCGGAACCAGACGGAAATAGGAGGTGGGAACCGTGTTGCCAAAGGCAGTCAACCCATCCGCCACTTCTAAAATCCCTGCAATCGCCCGTTTCGACAAATCCGAAATCACGCCGTTTTCCCGGACAAGGTTCACCCCGTCCTTCTCGATCGCCATGTGGAAATGCATGCCGCTGCCGGCCTTCCCAACCGTGATCTTGGGGGCGAAGCTGAGCTCAACGCCCATTTCCAGAGCCAACATCCGCAGGACCCATTTTGCCACCAACAACTGCTCAGCCGCAAACTCCGGATCCGTCGGTTGGAACTCGATCTCGTGCTGTTCGTAGGCGATATCCCCGTGAAGGAAGTTTCCCACTTCTGAGTGTCCGTATTTGACAATGCCTCCACAGGCCGCGATCAGCCGCAGCGCCTTCTTGCGCATCCTCTCAAACTTGGAAAAAGGCTCCGACTCATGGTAGCCCTTCTGGTCGGTCGCCAGAAAATGGCCAGTGGATTTGCAGAAGACATAGTATTCCAGCTCACCCAGAAACTTCATGTCCAGCCCGGTCTCTTCGCGGAACCGCGTGATGGCCTTGCTCAGCACATACTCCGGGGACAGCTCCAGCGGCTTCCCCTCGTGATTGAAGAAGGAACACAGAATCTCCAGACTCGGCTCCTCCGAAAATGGGTTCTCAAACGCAGTGCGGTAGCGGGGAACCACATATAGGTCGCTGCTCCCGGTTCCCATAAATGGGAAAAGGCTCGATCCATCCACCCGTTCACCGAAAGTCAGGATATCTTCCAGATGCCTTCGGTTGGTGATCACGAAGTTCAAAGTCTTGAGACGGCCATCTCCGCCCACATAGCGGAAATTGACCATCCGGATGTTGTGGGCATCCACATAGCTGATGATATCCTCCCGCGTGAAATCGTGGGCATCCTTCTCCAGATAACGGACGAGCGGATTGGCGTTTAGATGGTACGATGTTGGCATGCGATTACGTCTCTCTTTCTTTTTTGGGTTAAGGGGTTAATAAGCATAAGTCCCCTTTCGGGGACCATGGCTAGTCTGAGCATTTGAACTGAAAGAGGCAAGCCGAAGCGTCGCCGGAATTCGAAGACCTGGGCGACACTGTATTGAGCATCCTGAAGGGTGCGTCTCCGTTTATGATACTGTTATACAAACACTTACACGTTCACCATCAACGCAGCCCGCACTGTGGAGCCTCCGGTCCGCCTCGACTTCCAGGAAACACGGCTGGATTTCATTTCTTGCAAAACCATAAACAAATTGCTCCAAACAAGACATCGTTCCTAACAATAACCTACTATCAAACAGATTCTCATGTGCGGACAAACAACAAAACCCAACGCGGGTGTGGTTTCCATCTCAAGCCCAGCTCTTGAGGAATACTATCATGGGATAAACGGAACACCCCCCATTCACCACTCCATGCTAAACGGACTTGCTCCAGCGAGGGGCAATGTGGCCCGCCGCTATCCCACTGACCGGCTCCTTGAGTTGCTTCGTCAGGCGCAAACGCTCAATCATGCATTTCCAGCCCTGCCCGGTCCGCTCCGTCGCATGGCCAAGCGACAACAACGGATCAATGAGCTGCTGTTTGATGCAAGTCTTGGTTTTCTGCAGCTTACACCATCGACCAAAAACAGCCTCATCAGCAAAGACACAAAACCACTACAAGCGCTGAACAATGTATCGAGATGGGTCCGGAAACAGGCTCGGATCAACCGTTTGCTGATCCAATCGATTTTCGAAGCTCTGGAGTCGATCCGGAAGACCCCCCCCCCCCCCCACACACACACACACACAATCGCCTGAAGATGCGAGACTCATAGAACAAATCCTCGCGTTGCGCGCGATCAACAACCGCTGGAGAATACTGCGTGATCAATTTCTGATCAACGAAACGCTCATCGAGGTTGTCAAACACACAGGCAGCCAGCCCAACCGATGAAAATTCTTCTAGCCACCACACAGGCCCCCTTCATGACAGGAGGCGCCGAGATTCACGCGGATACGCTCCTCGACGTTCTCCGAAAAAAGGGACATCAAGCGGATATCATCCGGCTACCCTTCTTCTGGGATCCGCCGGAGCGCATCATCGATTCAGCACTAGCTGCCCGTATGATCGATGCAGGCGCTTGTAATGGGCACAAGTGCGATCTTGTTATCGGGCTCAAGTTCCCCGCCTACCACATACACGCCCCAAGAAAGGTTCTCTGGATCCTGCACCAGCACCGGACGGCCTTCGACATGTGGAAGCACCCGCTGTGCGACTTGGCCCAGTATCCCAATGGCCGGGACATACGCGATGCAATCGATTCCATGGAACGCCGTTGGCTTCCCGAGGCTGATGCATTGTTCGCCAACTCGCACAACGTCGCACGCAGACTTAGCGATTATTGCGATTTGGATGCCGACGCCCTGTATCACCCCCCACCGTCTGCCGATGATTTGAAATGGGTAAGTGATGATGGCTACTGGCTCGTGCCTGGCCGAATCGAACAAATGAAACGCCAGAAGATCGTCATTCAAGCCTTGGGTTTGCTCGGTCGCAAAGCACCCAATGCCGTTTTTCTGGGAACGGCACAGGATACCACCTACTTCAACGAGCTGAAATCACTCGCTGATCGCCTTGGAGTGGGCTCCAAGATCCGTTGGGCAGGTTTCGTCTCCAAAGAAGAGAGGGTCTCGCTGTATGGACGCTGCAGAGGGGTGATCTATCCTCCGATCGATGAGGACTACGGCTACGTGACACTTGAAGCGATGCTGGCATCCAAACCGGTTTTGACATGCTCCGACTCGGGAGGACCACTCGAATTCGTCCGGAATGATGAGACAGGATTCATCTGTGAACCCACTCCAGAACAACTTGCGGAAAAAATCGGACTTCTGTCCGGGGACCCAATGAAAGCATCCGGATTCGGACGCGCGGGACATACCGCCTACAACACTCTTGGCATTAGCTGGGACAAGGTCATCGAAACCCTTCTTGCTCCCCGCTAAACTACTCCAACATGGAAATCAACTGGATTGGGCCTCTTTTTCCGGACCGCACCGACATTGCCGGTTTCACAGCCAGACTGCTCCCTTCTCTCGCCAGGAAGGCCGACATTAACTTGGTTTCAGAAAACCCGAAACCGGCCAAACTGCCCAAGGCGTTGTCCGGCGTTCGCGTATTCAGTTTGGACAGGCTACACTGGAAAACCCTGAATCACGCAGACTTCTCGGTTTTCAACATCGGAAACAACTACGATTTTTACGCACGTACTTACGAGTGTATCGAGAAACACTCGGGCACGGTCATCCTTCACGATCACTGTCTGCACCAGTTTTTCGACGCGTGGATCTGGCATCACACTCCGGAACCCTTGATCACCCATCGGGACTGGGTACTTCAATGCCATGGGCCCGAAGCGGCCGAAATGGTCGATCTTATCCATTGCGACCAGACCTCCCTTTTCTCGCTAGCGGAATCTCAGCCATTGAACGATCCGGTTCTCAGGCGTGCGAAGTCTGTCATCTGCCATTCTCCGGTGGTTGAAGAAGATGCGTCCATCCGTTTCGGACTTCCAACCCGGCTCCTCAACCTTCCGTATCCCGCCCCATACACAAGGGAAGTGATCAAACAGCGCAAGGATCTCCGCCGAAACCGCAACACTCTTGAATTGATGGCTTTCGGCTACCTCGGAAACGACAGCCGCTGTGTGAGCCACGTTATCGAAGCAATCTCAAGGATTCCTGAAAGGCACCGGATCCGACTCACACTGGCAGGATGGATACAGCCCGGATACCTGCGCTTGCTCAAGGATCTGGTCCGTCATCACCGCCTTGAGTCTTGCGTAAGAATCGCCGGATTCATGTCAGATCGTAGACTCGACCACCTGATCATGGATGCCGACCTGATTCTCAATCTCCGCAAGCCAACCCTGGGAGAGGCTTCGGGATCGCTTCTCAGGGCTTGGAGTTGCGCAACAGCCACAGTGGTTTCCGATGCCGGCTGGTATGCCGGACTACCGGACAGAACATGCATCAAAATTCCGCCAGGACACGAGACCGATCATCTGGAAGCCTTACTTGCCGGATTTCTGACAGACTCAGAAATGCTTTCCAGTATAGGGTGGGACGGCTTTGAGCATCTCCTGACTCACCACAACTGCGAGAGCTACGTTGACGGCCTTGTTGAGCATCTGCAAAC
>JAQVLM010000116.1 GCA_028704125.1 Opitutales bacterium | reverse complement strand
GGTGGGGCATAAGTTAACTGAGAGATCGCGATTACGAACTTTTGGATGGGAACCCCGGATACAGTCGTTTACACAGGTGTGCATCGTCACAATATCGATGACAAGGGCCGCCTGACCCTTCCTTCCAAGTGGAGGATGCAGGGGGATGATGTGTATTTGGCCCTTCCGAACCCCAAGGGGTTTATCACAGTTTATCCGCCGAAGCGTGCGGCCAAGTTCTACGAACGCATTGAGCAGATTGGTCTTGGGGATGAGGAAGCGCAGGAAGCATTGTTTGAGCTGTCTGCTCTGGCCCAAAGTTTCGGTTGCGACTCAGTCGGCCGATTCAAGTTGTCGGAGAAACTGGCGCAGCACGCTGGTATTGTTGGCAAGGAAGTGGTGCTGCAGGGCAATTTCGCCTCATTCTCGATCTGGAGCAAAGATCGCTATGACGGCCGTCTCTCCGGCGACGTAAGCGAGCGTTCCCAGAAACTGGCCGGACTGCTGTCCAAGCTCGGTGGAATCTGAGGAGGAGCCCATGACTGCCTTATCCGAAACCTATCCATTTTCAAGTGTCGCTGGAATCCATGTTCCGGTGATGTTACGGGAAGTGCTCGATTTCATGGCGGCTTGCGATCCCAAGCGGATACTGGACTGCTGCTTCGGGGGTGGAGGCCACAGCCGTGCGTTGCTGGAAAGCACAAGTGCACATGTGGTGGCCGTTGACTGTGATCCACAAGCAAAGGAGCGGGCCCGCGAGTTTGAGGCCATGTATGGCGATCGTTTTGAATTCCATTCGATGAATTATTCCGGCATCGACCGTTTGTCCGGTGGCGGATTCGACGGGATTCTATACGATCTTGGTATTTCATCCTTCCACGTGGACGAAGGCGAACGCGGGTTTTCATTCCGGCAGGACGCTCCGGTTGACATGCGGATGGACCCGACCACGGGGCAAAGTGCGGCAGAATTTCTTGAAGGTGCTCCTTATGATGATCTGGTGGCAGCTGTAAGAGAATACGGAGAAGAGCAGAACTGGAAGAGAGTGGTTCAGGCTCTGATGAGTGCCAGGGGGACGGGACGGCTCAGTCGCACCGTCTCTCTGGCTCAAGTCATCGAAGACGCGATTCCCGGGAGAGTGAAACGTCAGAACCGTGGTATTCATCCAGCCACAAAGACGTTTCAAGGGATCCGGATGTGGGTGAATCAGGAGTTGGAGCATTTGGGAAAGTCACTACCAAAAGCTTTTTCCATGTTGAATGAAGGGGGCCGACTGATGGTTATCTCCTTCCATTCATTGGAAGATCGCATCGTGAAGCGGATGTTCCGTGAATGGGCAGGCCAACCGGTCGATGCGAATGATAGTCGCTCGGTTCAGGACCGGGTCGTTCAGGCGCGTCTGATCACCCGTAAGCCTTGTGTTCCGGCGGACGACGAAATCCAGGCCAATTCCCGCAGCCGTTCGGCGCGTTTGCGTGTTCTGGAGCGTCTGCCACGCGAACAGAAAGGAGCGGCATGATTGAATCCAAACAGTGGCGCACCGGGCTCTTTGCCTTTGCGGCTGCTGGAAGCATGCTGCTGGTATCCTGTTTTGCCCTTCTGTTGGTCCGGGGTGATGCCGAATCCATGGCCGATCATGTGGCCCGCCTGGAGCGTGAAGCCATCAAGATTGACGATGATCTGCGCAAGATTGAACTGCGGGCAAAAGAAGCGACTCACCCGATCGAGCTGATGAGCCGGGTGGAAGGTCGTATGGCTCCCGCTGATCGCAATCAGGTGGTTCGCATGAGCATGGGCGACCCAGAGGAAGGAGGGATACGCTGATGCCTCCCGCATTTGTCAGTCCTGCCCGATTCAACCTGTTTATTGTGGTTGTGGTGATGCTGTTCGGCGGAATTTCTGCGCGGTTGTTCTACTTGCACGTGGTGAATCGCGAGAATGCGCTCCAGACGATCGAGAAGCACCGGACCAGTTTTGTGGTGCAGAAGGGGCGGCGCGGAGAGATCGTCGATGCAAACGGCAATGTGCTTGCTTCGAGCAGAAGTCACTGGGTTTTGGGACTGGATCCACTCCGCATCGATGCAAGGGACAAGACGCTTGTATCCGATATGGCTTCGATGCTGGGGATGGACCTTGAATCGCTCGAGGCACGTTTCGACTGGGGTGCGATGTATTCGGGACGGATCCGTGAGGATGTCAAGTGGCGCAAGATCAAGGACAATGTCGATGACTCCACCTATAAGTCTGTATTGGCGCTTGGGATCAAGGGGGTATACGGCTATGAGCAATCGGAGCGTTATTATCCGGCAGGTGGATTGGCCTCTCATGTGATTGGCTTTGTCAACAAGGAAGGGACTTCCGTGATGGGAGTTGAGCGGACGCTTGATTTCTACCTGCGGGATACGTCCGGATGGCGGATGGGTGAGATCAATGGCAGTCGCCGTGAAATCCGTAAGCTGCGTTCGAGGGATTATCCCGCACAGGACGGTTATACGGTCGAACTGACCATCGACATCAATGTTCAAAGGATTGTCGAGGAAGAGCTGGACATGATCTGGGATTCCCACCAGCCGGAGTCAGCCACGGTAATCGTGAGCAACCCGCACACAGGAGCGATCCTTGCGATGGCGAATCGCCCAAGCTTCGATCCGAACGCATTTTGGAAGTATGATCTTGAAAAAGACCTGCGCAACCGCGCGATCAGCGATGTCTATGAACCCGGTTCGACCTTCAAGATCCTGGCAGCGTCCGCATTTGTGAATGAACGTTTGGGTGATCGTCACACCCGTTTTGACTGTTCCATCTCGCGTTTCCCCTGGCGCAATCGCATGATCAAGCTGCCTACTGACGACAAACAGTGGGACAAGCTGGAGCTGCGCGAGGTATTGATCAAGTCGAGCAACCGGGGCGCGGCACTTGCCGGTATGAGTCTTGGCGAAAAACGCCTTTATCAATACTGCAAAGCCTTCGGATTCGGAAGCCCAACCGGGATTGAATTGAGTGGGGAGGAGTCCGGCCTGTTGCGTGATCTCAGTGACTGGGATATATACACGGCCTCCCGGGTGTCCATCGGATACGGAATCGGAGTCACGCCTCTGCAGGTTCATTCCGCAATGTGCGTTATCGCCAACGGCGGCATCAAGGTGAGCCCTTGGATCGTGAAAAAAGTGGCGGATGCCGAAGGCCGCTCAGTGATTGAATTTGGGAAGAATCGTCAGGATCGGGTTCTTTCGGAATTTGCCGCCCGTGAAATCCGCGAGTGCCTCAATGAGGTCGTCAGTGATGAAGGGACCGGACGCCGGGCGATCCTCGAGGGCGTGAGCGCAGGGGGCAAAACGGGTACTTCACGCAAACTGATCGACGGGCAATACGATACGCGTCGCCATCTGGCATCGTTTTCAGGATTTTTCCCGGGGGATAACCCCGAAATCGTCGTGACCGTGATGGTCAACGATCCACGGAACACCCCCTCCACCTATGGTGGACGTGTTGCCGCGCCTGCATTCCGCAATGTGGCCCAGAAGGTGGCTGCCTACTATGGCATCCGGACCCCGACTCCCAACAACGCAGTGTTTGCTTCGCACCCATGATCGCCATGACCCATACGCACGACTTCCAAATCAGTCAGTTTCTGAGGAGACCGGTGGGCGATAAGGCCGCATCGGGATCCAGCCCATGCAAACAACCCTATTTCGGTAGTCAACCCGATGGAATCCGCCTCTCGACTCTGCTCGAATCGGTGGATGCCAAGAGGGTCGATTATCCATCCCGCCAGGCCGTCCGCGCCCTTGTGTGGGATAGTCGTCAAGTGGTTCCCGGTAGCGTGTTCTTTGCCATCGAAGGGGAGAAACACGACGGGCATCGCTTTATTCCAGATGCGATTGCCCGTGGTGCGATCGCAGTAGTCAGTGAGAACTCAACCCTGAAACGCAATGATATCACGACCGTTATCGTTGAAAACACGCGGGTGGCTCTGGCTAGGATGGCGGTTCGTTTTTACGACCATCCGGACCAGAAGCTGAATCTATTCGGTGTAACGGGCACCAATGGAAAGACCACTGTATCCCGGATGATACAGTTTCTGGTCGAGCAAAAAAGTGCTCCCTGCGGATTGATCGGAACCATCGAATACGCTCTCGGGGGTCGCGTGTTGCCCGCGCATCGCACTACCCCCGAGGTGGACGAAATCTGCGCTCTGCTATCGGAGATGGTCACAAATGGGTGCCGTGACGCAGTCATGGAAGTCAGCTCGCACGGGGTATCGCAACGTCGGGTTCACGGGCTTTCCTACAAGGTTTTGGCGTTCCTCAACCTGACTCCTGAGCATTTGGACTACCATAGCGACATGGAGGGATACTACCGGGCGAAAGCCTCGCTGTTCAAAGGAGCGTCGAATCCCCTTCCGTTGGCGGCCGTGATCAATGTGGATGATCCCTACGGCGTTCGTCTCTGGGGTGAATTGGATCCCTCGGTGCGCAAGCTTTCAATCGGAACCTCCGAGGATGCGGATTTCCGTGCCGAAAACATTGAAGTGGGTCGCGATGGCACCTCATTTGATTTCAGTTATCCCGGCGCCTGCAAGCGCATCCGCACTCCACTTCTTGGGGATTATAATGTCCTGAATATCCTGGCAGCGGTTGCGAGCGTCCATTTGTCGGGTAAACCGATTGCTGGCCTGCTGAAAAAGATCCAGGGATTCAGCAGTGTTCCCGGGCGCCTTGAACGGGTAAACGCTGGTCAATCGTATTTGGCTCTTGTGGACTATGCCCATACTCCGGATGCACTTGAGAAGGTGCTCACCACGCTTCGCGGGGTGACGGACGGGCGTTTGCTGGTGGTTTTCGGATGCGGTGGAGATCGTGATCGCGAGAAGCGCCCGCTCATGATGCAGATTGCCTGTCGTCTGTCGGATTGGGTATGTGCGACCAGTGACAATCCCCGCACCGAGGATCAGGGCCGTATTTTCAACGAGATGCTGGCGGGAGCGATTCCGGCAGTTCCGGTGATCACGATTGCCGATCGCGAGGAAGCGATTGCCGCAGCAGCGGCGGAGGCCCGTCCGGGCGATACGCTTCTGGTAGCGGGAAAAGGACACGAAGCCTACCAGATTTTCGCAAACACGATCGTGCCCTTTGACGATCGAAACGTGCTCAAACATGCCATCGAGGGGTGCTCTGCCCTCGAATCCAGTAGAATTTGAACCTCAATTGCCATGGCCTATTTTGAACAGTCGGATTTGGAAAAATGGAGTCGCGGTGAGTGGGTGAATACTCATTCCGTTCCTGCTATCCGGGGCTTCTCGATTGATTCCCGCAACGTGGATTCAAACGAGATGTTCATTGCCCTTCGCTCGGAAAAGCGCGATGGACATGCCTTTGTCGGGGATGCCGCCCGTCGCGGTGCCAGTGCCGCCCTGACGGAGCAGTTTATTCCGGACGCAGGTATCCCGCAGCTGAAGGTGAAGCAAGGTTCGCGCGCCCTTCAGGACATTGCATTGAATCACCGCAGGCGCTTCAAAGGATCGGTCGTCGGGGTGACCGGAAGCTGTGGAAAGACATCTACCAAAGACCTCATCAGTCTGTTGTTGGGCGAAAAGCGGGTGCTCAAAACCGCAGGAAACTTCAACAACACACTCGGGGTGCCGCTTACGCTGCTGAGACTCGACAGCGAGCAGCATGATTTCGGGGTGGTTGAGGCCGGGATCAATACCCGCGATGAAATGAATGACCTTGCGGGGATGATCGACCCGGAAATCGGGGTCGTGACCATGATCGGACGCGCGCACCTCGAAGGATTGGGTTCGCTGGAGCATGTGGCCAAGGAGAAAGCAACCCTGCTTGCGGGTGGCCGGCCCATGCATGCGGTAATCTACCCTTTGGCGTGCCATGGATACGCCGCCTTCAAAAACCTCGACCACACGATGAACCGGGTCTTGTGCCCGCTTGGAGAGTGGATCCCATCGGATCCATGGATCCGACCGGTCCTTTATTGGAGTGTCAGCGAATCCCGCGGGAGGTGGAGCCTGTTCCTTCAGGAATCCGGTAAGCCCCGTCGTAAGTTTGTAGTGGGAAACCTCAGCGCAGGGATGCGGCAGAACGCTGCTCTAGCGATCCTTACGGCATCGGAACTCGGCGTGAGCGATGCTGATATCCAGTGGAGGCTCATGCTATGGCATCCATCGGCAAATCGCGGCGAGGTGCTTCAGACGGCAAACGGTTGGGTTTACTCCGATTGCTACAACGCGAATCCGGATTCGATGATCGACAGCTTGCGGGCATTTGAAGCCACATTTGAGCCAGCCTACAGCCGCTTGTATGTCCTGGGTTCGATGCACGAGTTGGGTCAGAACAGTGCCATCTACCATGAGGAGGTCGGGAGCAAGCTGAAGCTGCGGTCCTGCGATCGTGCGATCTGTGTGGGGCGTGATGCCCAGGCCTTTTACAATGGACTGGTCGCGGCCGGCAATACACCGGATCAGGTGGCGTTGGCTGCCACCGCTGACGAGATTTCCCTTCTGGTATCCGCCTTCGAAGGCGTCGTCTTCCTGAAGGGTAGCCGGTCGAACCGTCTCGAAAGACTGATTCCCGAAAACTCAACCTCAATTCCTTCCTATCCCTGATTTTCATGACTGACCTCTTCACAACCCTTCTTTCCTGGAAAGCTAGTATCCTCGAATTGGGATGGAGTGCCCGGATGGGTTTTGCCGGGCTGACTTCGCTCCTGATCGTGTTTGCTGTTTTCCGTCCGTTTCACCGGATGATGCGGCGCTTGAAGTATGGGGAGGTTATCCGTGAGGGGAAGGATGTCGAAAAGCTGTATGCCCTTCATGCCGGTAAAAAAGACACCGTTACGATGGGGGGCGTCATGCTGCTGATAGCGGTCACTGTTTCCGCTCTCATTTGGGCTCCATGGAATGTGTATATCCTGTCGTCGCTATTTGTCTACCTGTCGTTTGGACTGATCGGTTTTGCCGACGACTACCTGAAGGTGACGAAGCGCAACAAGAAGGGGCTGGATGGAAAGCTGAAGATGTTGGGGCAACTCATCATTGCGGCAATGGTTTTCGGGGTGCTCATGTATCATCCGGTCAGCTCCACCCATCTCAGGGAACTCTGGGTTCCGCTGTCGGAAGAACCGCTGATACCGGAAATGCCCTATTGGATGGCCTTCGCCTTGCTGTTTCTTGTGCTGGCCGCCACCAGTAATACCGTCAACCTGACGGATGGGGCGGATGGACTTGCCATCGGGTGTTCGATCAGTGCGATCGTGGCATTTGCGGTAATCGCCTACATGGCGGGGGCTCCTTTGGTTGCGGAAGGCCTGAATCTGGCCAAAATCGCGGGTGCGGAGGAGATCAGTGTGCTTTGCTCCTCTCTCTTGGGCGCGGGATTCGCGTTCCTGTGGTTCAACGGACATCCCGCCCGGGTCTTCATGGGAGACACGGGATCACTGAGTCTCGGCGGTGTGATCGGGATCATCGCCTTCCTGCTCAACCAACCACTGATTTTGTTCCTCGTCGGCGCGATCTTCGTTCTCGAAGGCCTGTCGGTGATTATTCAGGTGGCTTCTTTCCAGTTGTTCCGGAGGCGGGTGTTTTTGATGTCCCCGTTGCATCATCACTTTGAAATCGCTGGCTGGCCGGAGAGCCGGGTGGTGATCCGTTTCTGGATCGTTTCGATCATCAGCGGAATCCTCGGAATTTGGACCTTCACTTTGTAATCTGAAATGCTGCTCCAATCCACAGTCGAAGAGCTTATGGGTAAGCCCGTTGCTATCCTCGGAAACGGGGTCAGCGGACAGACCTTTGAGCGTCTTTTGCGTTCCCTCGGAGGCCGGGGTGTGGTATTCGATGAAGCATTTCCGGATGGCACGAGCCGGGACTTCGGGGATGTGGATCAGTCCGGATTCGATCTGGTGGTGAATAGCCCGGGATTCCGTAAGGATCATCCATGGATCTCGGCGGCCATTCGCTCACAGCGTCTTCAGTTGAGCTCCGAAACCGAAGCTGCCGCTCAATTCTGGAAGGGAAGAATCGTCGCGGTCACCGGGACAAACGGAAAAACAACGGTTACCGGGTTGCTGGCCCATGCCCTCTGTGCGGGAGGATGGAATGCGAGGGTCGCGGGCAATGTGGGAGTTCCATTCAGTGATTGCGTCATGGACTCCCACTCCAGCGACGACTGGGCGGTCCTCGAAGTGAGTTCCTTCCAGGCGTGGAACCTTTCCGGAATGCGTCTGGATGGTGTGATATGGACCAACTTTGACGAGGATCATCTGGATTGGCATGAATCGCTCGAAGACTATTTTGCTTCAAAGTGGCGCCTGATCGAGCTCGCCGGTGATGCACCCGTTGTGATCGGGCAGGAGGTGGCGGAAGCTGCCAGGAGCTTTGGCAGAAGGTTACCGG
>JAQVLM010000115.1 GCA_028704125.1 Opitutales bacterium | reverse complement strand
ATCGGTCGCCGGCTTTCTGCAGAGTTTCGAGCAAGCCACCATCGAAGGAAATGAAGCCCGGGTGATGGCGCACATGGCAACCGCTTACCTCGTCGGTCAGCATGACGATCTCCTGGAGGGCAGAACGGATCAGTTTTTGGCTGAGTTCTTCGGTGGCTATTCAGCAAAGGAGGATGGCCATGTATCCATTTCGCTGCCTGATATCATCGCTATGGAGTTGGTCAGCCTGAGTGAATCCGACAACGGTTACAAGGTGACCTACCGGGTGCACACCACGGAGATCTCGGTCGTGTGTGAGTGGCGCCTGATCTGGCTGGGTGCCGCATCCGGGTCAGCCTTCGGCTTTGTGGGAGCCTGGGGCTGATAGCGGTCAGTTTGCCGCGGGGGATGTGACACGGCGACTGGATGGTGGCCCGAGGTAGGTTGGCTTGAGCCCGCCCGCATCGATCACAAACCGCTGGATCACGATTCCGGAGTCCACCATCCATACTTTCAGGGTGTGGATCCCGGGTTCGATGGCAGCGTGACTCGAGCTCTTGATCTTAATGTGGTCGGCGACGGACTGCATCCACCAGTCGGCGTATTTCCAGTCCGGAACCTCCTCGTTCCCGTTGATGTTAATGATCTGTGGTTCACCGTCGTCGATTGCGATTGCGAATTTGAGTCCATCTCCCCGCCGGAAGTTCAGGGTGGGAGACACATAAGTGTCGATGCGGAGGTCCGCTCCATCCAGCAGCGTGAAGGTGTATTCCATGCAAGGGGTCGATGGTCCGGGAGCCCGTGTGCTGGCGTTGGAGGGGGAGATTGTCATGGACGAGCCGGTGCGTCCGAGGTTGGGTACCTTGATCCATGCGGCGTCCTCCGCATTCCGGACCCGGTCGAACTGATCGGCTTCGATCACGACCACCCCGTTGTTTTCGACGAATCCGGAGACGGGAGGTCTCTCATTGCGGATCGGCACGTTTATGGTGTATTCGCTTCCGGCACCGGAGAGAACAATTGCTCCACTGCTTGCGCCCTTGGGTGCTTTTTCCCAGTCGATGCTCACGTGGACTTTTTCGTCATATTGAATGGCTCCCTCCTGCTTTGAGAGTTGGATCCAGTCTTCCTTTGCGGATATCGAATAGCTGAGGGGCTCAGTGCCCCGGTTGATGACCTCCACGTAGTAGAGTTGATCGTTGATCGGATCAAAAGTCGGGAGATCATGCGTGAAGCTCCAGTCGGCTTCGACATCAAGCCAGCCCCACCGGGGTTGACCACCGTGCTCGAGGAAGAACCCCAGTTCGGCACCTGCGACAGGCTCGACGTAGGATACTGCCGGCATGCGGTTCAGCGGAGGATGTTGCCAGTAGGTGTAGCCAATGTGAGTCTGGGACATCATGTGGTTCCACTTCCCGTTCTCCAAGTCCTCATGGAATTGGCGGGTGAGTTCGGCATCCTTTTCGAACAGTTCCTTGACCTTGTCGGCGTAGTAATTGGCCGATGGCGTGCCGCGTTCGGCGTAGTAGGCATTCTTACCGGCCGCAACGTACATTTCGTTGAGATTCGCGCAGGCTTCGATCGGGAACAGCACCAGTTGGAAAAACGCGGAGCTGTGGGACTCCGGAAGGTTGTCGTAGAGCATGCGGGCCTTTTCGGCCAATTGCCGGTATTCCCACACGATGCGGTCTCCCTCACGGAAGTTCCCGATGCTATAGGTTCCGGCGGTCAGCATTTCCGGGGTGCGACGGGCGTTATACTTTGTGTAGAGTGCGAGCATTTCGGCGATTTCCGCGGCGTGTTCGCCTCCAAATTGTTGGGAGGCCCAATCCAGATAGTAGGTTGGAAGATCATCCGCCTCGATCGCATCGGGGTTCCATGCCAGATCGAGGAATAAGCTCATGGGGAGCTCCATGGGCTTGATGTCCCCGACGTTCAGGATCCATAGGCTGCGGACACCCGCGTCGTAGGTGAGCTTCATCTGCTCCCATACGCGTTCAATCTGGGAGACGTTGAGCCAGCGGTAAGACACCGGCGCCCC
The DNA here is from genome assembly GCA_028704125.1 of Opitutales bacterium. Classification (GTDB taxonomy): domain Bacteria; phylum Verrucomicrobiota; class Verrucomicrobiia; order Opitutales; family JAFGAQ01; genus JAFGAQ01. Next base: position 6,377 of record JAQVLM010000115.1, on the reverse strand, counting down.
GACATAATCCACATGGTAATACATGCCGTAGCCAGCGGGGTGATCCAGATCCTCCGGGTTGGGCAGGAGCCGGACATTTCCCCAGTTATCGTCACTGAGCAGAATCAGGATGTCATCATCCACCCGCATTCCCTGCTCGTAGTAGTCCTGCACTTCTTTGTAGAGTGCCCAGACCTGCGGGATTCCGGATGCAGGCTTACCTGTGACTTCGCTGAGGATGTCGCGCTGATCTGCGATGATCTTTTTCAACAAGGGAACCGCAGTCTCCTCGGACATCGCCTCGTCTCCATCTCCGCGCATGCCCACGGTGACAACACTCTCGAAGTCGCCCATACGCTCAATGCCGCCCCGCCAAAATTTCTGAAGCGTTTCTTTGTTCGTGTTGTAGTTCCACGGGCCGCTTCCATACCGTTCCCACTCGTGGTGCGCCCGCATCATGGGCTCATGATGGCTGGTGGACATCACGATCCCGTATTCATCCGCGAGACGCGGACTGCCCGGATCATCATCGTTGAATGCGACCGGAAGCCACATTGCTGGCCAGAGGTAGTTGCCGCGGCAGCGCAAAATCAGCTCGAATGCATGACCATAAAACTCCTGATTGAATGCTCCGAAATTCGCTTCCACCCACCGGCGGAGTGCCGGGGCCTCGTCGTTGATGAAGATCCCCCGGTATTTTACTTTCGGCTCACCGGAGGCAAATACCCCGGACTGGATGTGGATTTCGTCGCGCTGGATCACCGGTGCGTCTGCCCAGAAATACCACGGCGAGACCCCGATCTGCCGGGAGATTTCGTAAACACCGTAGATTGTCCCCCGTTTGTCACTTCCGGCGATGACCAGCGCCCGATCCACACCGGGAACGGGTTCGTCGATGGTGGCGATCACAAAAGATTCCCACTTTCCGGTCAGGCTGCTGCCATCAATTTTTCCCGAGGCGATCAACGCATCGATCAATGGGTTCTTTCCGACTGTGCCGATGATCACCGGCGTTGTGGATAACGGTTGTTGGCCGGTGAGCTCTGGGATTTGACCGGTTACCCGTTCAATGTCCGATTGCAGGTCGCCGATGGCCCGGATGACCCCCTTGTGGTCGTTCACGTCATACCACAACGGAGACGCATTTTCGTCCGCAACCAGGGAGAACGCATCCGGCTCGCTGGCCGGCTCGACCATGAGTCGTTCCGGGATGCTGTCGGTCAGGCTCGCCTGAACCAATGCCGGGCATAGGATGATTCCGGAGATCAGAGCGACTCCAATACTGAAAATTCTTTTTCGAATGGCTATGGAAGTGGGGTGAATGAGGGTGCCGGCTGTGAGCAGACCAAAAACCATCTCAATCGTTACACTAGCAGTAAAAACCGGATCTGCAAGCCAAACCGGACGGCTTGTTCGGCACCCTGTTGCGTGAAGTAGCGGGAGCATCTTTGCTCTGGCCCTCAAGCCGTAGGTCCTGTGGAAGAGGAGGAACCACGAACCGCACTAAAACCACTAAAATGGAGAGGGCTTGCCTGTAGAGACCACAAAGGATGCAACCGGTCGAATGTCGAAAACATTCCCATATCCGTGTTCATCATCTTCATCCGTGGTTAATTCCCATTCCTTGCCCTTGGGTGGGTCCCCCTGTTCGTCAGACTGCCGCCCGACACGCTGCGTGGGGAAGATGAACCCTTTCAATCCTGTAGATCCTATGTGTCTTGTCAGACAGGAGGAACAGAGTCCCTACACTTTCCGATTGCCAATCGGCCAACCCGTCAGCAACATTGATCACGTGAGCCAACCGCTACTTTGGTTTCCCGTATTTGTTGCCGGTTCATTGCAACGAATTGAACACTGATCGACAACATGGAAAAACGATCCCCATTTTCAGCATTGGTTATCTACCTCTTGAACGTGTTTTCGATGGTAGCCTGTTTTCTTGTTTTGTACCAGTTTGGCGAAATCAACGCGAGAGCCCACAATTACCCGATTGAAAGGCATACTTCGTTAGCCGGAAAAATTGGTGATTCGAAAAGTATTGAAGCGCTCCGAATTACGGCCATTGCCCTGAATGATTGGATCACTGAGGATCAATTGGCAAATCGTAGAGCATATCGTTTTGCGATTCCATGTCTATTCTTGGCAGTCGTAGCTTTAACGTTGAATTCTGGAATTTGGGCATTCCTAGTAAAGAACCATGAGGATCCTTTATGGATGAATAGAAAAGGGTTCGTCTTGGTGATCGCCCATGCGGCAATTGTGCTTGTTTTTTTGATACTGGTTGCGAACGAACAAACACAGGAAGTCGAGCCAGCCGGTGGTATTGACTCCGTTCCGCTGCGCTCCACTCCGTGATACAGCTTTACGTTGGCCAAAAATGAATACAATCTCCCGCCCGCTTTGCGTGAGTCCAAAAGGAAAGGTCAACAAGGCAGCGATCTCAACTCCGAGTCGCTGCACTCCTTTCCGTGATATACCTCGACGTTGAATACGATGAAAACAAATGAAGATAAGATTGATGATACGGTGCTCGCGTTGCTGAGCCTCACGGCGCACCATGAAGGGTTTGTGACCCGGGCATGGAAGGGCCATGATTGGGACGTGATGGACCGGCTGTTTCAGAAGGGATGGATTGACGACCCGAAGGGAAAAGCCAAATCCGTGGTCTTCACCGAGGAGGGACTCAAACGCTCGCAGGAACTTTTCCGGTTAATGTTCGAGGAATAATAAGCGGATGAAAGATTCCATGAATTCCCAGATCGGAGATCTCATATGTAGACACCAGACAGAATTTTTGTATGGACAAAACATACATGCGTATGGTATATCCATACACCATGAACCCGCTCGAGCTGCTGTTTCCAAAGGTTAGGGGAGAAATGCTTCGACTTCTCTTCACGGATCCGGGACGCAGGTTGCATCTACGGGAGATATCCAGACTGTCAGGACTGGCTGTGGGAACAATTCAGGGCGAAGTTGCACGACTCAGATCTGCCGGACTGCTTATCGAGCTTCGGGATGGGAACCGTTTATATTTCCAGGCGAACCAAGAGCATCCGCTCTTCCCCGAACTCCGGGGTATCACCCTCAAAACCACTGGGTTGCAATCACAGGTGCAAAAATCCCTCGAAGGACTGGATGGAGTAGACTTCGCTTTTGTATACGGTTCATTTGCTAGCGGCACAGCCAGATCCGACAGCGACATCGATTTGATGGTAATTGGTTCAACTGGATTGAGGCAAATCGTCCCGCGCCTTAAGACGGTAGCAAATACACTTGGGAGAGAAATCAACCCACATGTGCTGACCCTGGAATCCTTTCGGAGTAAACACAGCGGAGGAGACGCTTACATTACCCGGGTGTTGGATGAACCGAAAATCTGGATCATAGGAACGGATCATGAGCTTGCAGGATTGGTATAGATTCGGATGGATCCGGCCTCATCAAACCAATCCGGAGCAGATTGCTGAGCTCCTCGCGATTGTAGAACGGGACATGACTGACGCCGCTTCCGGACAACTCAGCCCCGATTGGCAATTCGGAATCGCCTACAATGCGGCACTCAAGCTATGCACGATACTACTTTACGCAGAAGGTTTCCGCCCGGAGCGCACACTAGCACACTACCGAACGATACAAGCACTACCCCTGATTCTCGGAGACAATCGAAAGAACGATGCGGACTATCTTGATACATGCCGGGCCAAGCGAAACACCGTGGAATACGACCTGGCAGGCCAGACAACCCCGGAGGAAGCGGAGGAATTACTCGACTTCTGCAGAGATCTGAGAACCGATGTGCTGGCTTGGCTAAGGAACAACCATCCAGACCTCATACCGGGCTAACGAGAATCTTGATCCGTTCTCCTATCTACCATTTTCGCATCTACCCCCCCATTTAGTCGATTTGGGGAAACAGCGGCCAACATCGCTCGAAATGTTCGTTGGATGGCCTCGGTTGTCAGCCTCGCCTATCGGTTTGATGGAAGGAGAGGGTTTACCACGAACGGCACTAAAACCACGAAAATGGAGAGGGCTTGCCTCAGAGACCACAAAGGAGGCAACCGGTCGATTGTCGAAAGCTTCCCATATCCGTGTTCATCATCTTCATCCGTGGTTGATTCCCCTTCCTTGCCTTTTGGGTCTCTGGGTCTTCCCTTTTCGTCAGCCTGCTGCCGGACACGCCGCGTGAGACAAGTATTTCTCAATCCTGTAGATCCTGTGAATCCTGTCCAAATAAAAGACTTCGAAAGCATGATCAGGATCCCTACACTTTCCGATTGCCAATCGGCCAACCCGTCAGCAACATTGATCACGTGAGCCAACCGCTACCTTGGTTTCCCGTATTTGTTGCCGGTTCATGGCAACGAATGACAGTTTTTGAGAAAAAGAGATGAATCACCACGAAGAGCGCGAAGAGCACGAAGGAAGTTCTTTTGAGGAGCTTTCGCATCGGGTATTCGAACGGGACTCATCCTCAACTTCAATGTCAACAAATTGAAAGATGGTATGAAACGATATGTCCTATGAATCTCTATCCCCCTTCGCGCTCTTCGTGGTTAAAACAAAACTCGAACCAGACGGTGCGGCGAATCGTAGACTGACTGTTCGCTCGGATTGGGGTGGTTTCTAGAATGAGCCAATCTCTGGTGTTAACTCCGTGAAGTATTATCCGTTGTCTGAACAGAGATGAAAACATGGATAGGCATTGGATCTCTGCTTATGATCAGCTTGATCGGTGGATACTATTCTTTGTTCTGGGGCTGGGCATCTGGAGCCGGCAATCCGCCGAACGCTCTGGCATTGAAGACCTACAGCAATGTCGCATTGATTGTCTCGCTGTGCAGTATTGGAACGGTAGTTGTTTTAGCTGTCCGCAAAATCGCTTCCATTGTCACTGGTGGGAAGGCGGCAGAATCCAAAAATCAATCCGAAAAGCCCCAGACATGAAAACAAATGAAGACAAGATTGATGATACGGTGCTCGCTTTGCTGAGCCTCACTGCGCACCATGATGGGTTTGTGACCCGGGCATGGAAGGGTCAGGATTGGGAAGTGATGGACCGGCTGTTTCAGAAGGGATGGATTGACGACCCGAAGGGAAAAGCCAAATCCGTGGTCTTCACCGAGGAGGGACTCAAACGCTCGCAGGAACTCTTCCGGTTGATGTTCGAGGAGGAATAACCGAATGAGTCTGTTGGGCCGGGATTGTCATGTGGGCTCACAAATCCTCATTATACCGGGAAAAATGATACCCACGTCAGTCATGATTCAGGAAGTTCCGATAGCCGAAGCTCCGATTGAGCTGCTGCTGATCGCCGATCCATCGGAAGAAAAGATTCGGTCGTATCTTCCGATGTCTAAGTGCTTCGTTGCGTGCAAGGGTGAAGCGGTTATCGGTGCGTGCGTCGTCCAGGCACTTGGCTCCGGGCGCCATGAGCTGATGAGTATCGCGGTTCAACCGGAACACCAGCAGTCCGGGGTTGGGACAGCGCTCTTGAAGTGGGTCATTGATGAATACCGCAAAGCCGGCGCAAGCCAAATAGAGGTGGGTACCGGCACCTTTGGATATCAACTCGCCTTCTACCAGCGGCAGGGATTTCGAGTCACCCGCATTGATCATGACTTCTTTGTCAACCACTACCCCGAGCCGATTTTCGAGGATGGGATCCAACTCTTCGACATGTTGCGTCTCACCCTGCGGTATTTTGCCAAGCCCGCCTAGCTCACCCTCCAAAACTTCCTATGGTTCCGTGTTCCCCCGATAAATTACAACCTCCGTTTCTACGCGGATTTACACACGGCCCCCCCCAGCCCGGATAAGCCCGGTTGACGTTTTATGAAGAGAGTGGAAGTCACAACCCGAAGCGAATGGCGGAGTTGGTTGGCTGCGAATCACGACAAGGAACCGAATGGGATCTGGGTGGTCTTCCGCAAGCAGTTCATCTGGTGGATCGTCACCGCGAAGCGGCCCGATACCTAGGAGTAGCGTCTGAAAGAAACTCTCATGTTGCTGACAAAGGAAGAGAAACCCGGCATGCGCTGAACCACAGCGTAGCCCTCCCGGTGGGTGTTGTTACGGAAATCTGCCATTCTAGCATCACTTACTGCGTTCGCTCCATGTGTTTCTGAAATACGGTTTATCTTTCCTTGGCGACTTTGCGACTTGAGCTTCGACGCTGCATGCAGCATCGAAGCGGGCGAGAGAATGATTTCTTCTTCAAACCCGCAGTCTTTAGACTCCGCTCTTGTAATCGATGTCCGCGCTGCGGATCCTAGTGAGCCCAGCGGACAAACGTAGTTAAAGAAACTTTTGTTTGTGAAAATTCTCAACTCCATTCCAATCCAGTTTCCCGGGTCGGAACGCTCAGGCCCCCCCCCCCCCCCCCCCCACAACCC
>JAQVLM010000114.1 GCA_028704125.1 Opitutales bacterium | reverse complement strand
AGACCTGCGGATCTTCTGGTTTTTCCCGGTTATCCTGGTTTTCTCGATGATCGGATGTATAGTGGCATCTCTCATGACTGAACCCACGGACGAAGCAACGCTCAAGAAGTTTTACCGGCAGGTGAAACCATGGGGATTCTGGGGGCCGGTTCACGCGAAGGTGATGCAGGATGATCCCGCATTTGTGAAGAATTCCGGTTTCCGCCGCGATATGTTCAATGTGCTGATCGGGATCATTTGGCAAACCGCACTGGTCGCGATGCCGATCTTCTTCGTGGTGCATCAGTTCGCCGGAGGCTTTGCCTCGTTGGCGGTTGGTGCCGGATGCACCCTGATCCTCAAAAAGACCTGGTGGGATCGATTGTCGGATATGGACCGCGCATGAGGAATTCCATGGTGACTGCATTGGATCATCGTCTGACTCTTCTGAGGCGTGAGGGTTGTCCCATATGGCGCATCAGGAGAGTTGAATTGTAAAAAATAGATCATTCAATGGAATACGGCACCGAATCCCGTATAATTCACGTGAAAACCAGAATAAAACCACGAATTTCCTGTAAAGAAGCGATTATTATCTTGAAAATCCGGTTCATGATCCGATATTTTTAAGGATGAGAGGAATAGGTGTGGATCGCTGGTTCCTCGAATATTATACTGAATAATATCTAACCTAAACCCAAATATACGTATATTATGAGAAAGAATAGAGGATTCACTCTTGTTGAAATCATGATCGTGGTTGTGATCATCGCATTGTTGGTTGCAATTGCTATTCCGGCATTCGAACGTGCCCGCAAGAATTCGCACGTTTCTGCATTGGTAAATGACATGCGCAATCTTGAGCATGGTGCCGATCAATACTACATTGAAGCTGGAAAATCTGCGGTTCCTATTGCAAAGTTGGTTGGGCTGAGCAACTATGTGAAGAAGGTTAAGTTCAATGTGTCGCACTACGGGCCGAAAACATTGACCCGCACGACCACTTCCATGACCGGGGAAAGTCCAGCTGGATATACCGCTGCCTACAACTTCACGTTGGGTGGGTCCGCTACTACGTTGCCCGGAATGGACGTTCCCTTCACTGATGCTCCGTGATTCGTCGTCGGATGAGTTGATTATTTGGTTCCATTTATGATGGGACTTTCAAGCCGCCTTTCAAGGCGGCTTTTTTTGGTCCCGATGTCATTCCCGATTTCCATGCAGCTTGTATGGGGCTGACGGGAGTGGATTGTCTTTCGATTCGTCTCGGGAGGGATAGCCACAGTTTCTATCCTTCATCGGGTATGACTTGCATGGAGGAGGTCAATTGACCTAGGACAGGTATGCAATGACTCAGGAGTATAGCGACGGATCGGTTTTCAGGGTTTCAAAAGGCGGAGATAACAGATCGATTGTGGTTTTGGTCGCCATGATGAGTGAGGCTCAACCCATCGTGGATGCGCTTGGACTGAAAAGCGTGGGCAGACTCCATGGCGCTTATCCCATCGAACATTTTGCATCGGTGCAGAGACCTTATGTCCATTTGGTGGTCAATGGAAAATGCCCGCGATTCGGGGTTGACAATGTCGCATCCCAGCCAGCCGCTATCGCGGCCTTTCTGTGCATCGAGAAATTTCGACCCGCGGTGTTGTTGAATGCCGGGACTGCTGGTGGTTTCGCGGCAGATGAATCCAGGGTGGGAGATGTGTATCTCAGTTATCCCAAGGTGTATTTTCATGATCGTCGTATACCGATTCCCGGCTTCGAAGCGTTTGGTATTGGATCGTATCCATGCCCGGATGTAAGGACGATGGCACAGGCCATTGGCGTGAAAACCGGATCGGTTTCAACCGGGAATTCCCTCTCGTCCATTCGGGAGGATCTTGAGATGATCAGACGCCATGATGCCCGTGCCAAAGATATGGAAGCCGCAGCGATTGCATGGGTAGCAGAACAGCATCGGGTGCCCTTCATCGGAATCAAGGCCATAACCGATTTGGTGGACACAGAGAGGCCGGTTCACGAGGCGTTTTTGGGAAACCTCCACACCGCTTCGGAACGTTTGGCTGAAAAGACGGTTGCGGCAATTGCTTACGTTGAGCGGTTCGGCGTCCCTCCTCAAGCGGATGAGGTCTCTCACTAGAGGCGGGCCAGAGGACCAGGATAAGGGCCGTGAGCAGGGTCCAGAGGAGCAGGATGGCAACGGTTTGTTTCAGGAGCTTCTCATGTGCGGTAACTCCGTGGGCTGATCGCATACGCGAGGGGATCCGGAATCCGGGTATGAGCGCTAACAGGGGGATCCCCAGAAACGGATTCCCGTGGATCCATGCCAGCCAAAGCGTCATAATGGCGGCAAGGCTGAGGGTGAGAGTGTATTGGAGTCGCCCCCATTTTTGACCAAAGCGGACGACGGTGGTTTTTTTCCCAGCTTTCAGGTCGGTTGCGTAGTCCCGGTAGTTATTCACGAGGAGCAAATTCATGCTGAGGGCTCCGGATGAGGTTCCCAGCAGGAGGGCTTGAAATGAATGTTCCCCGGCCTGCAGGAAATAGGTGAACAGGACGGCGACCCAGCCGAAGAAAATCATGACAAAAACATCTGCGAGTCCCGTATAGGCGAGAGAGAATGGACCCGCTGTGTAGAGAATGGCACAGGCTCCACTGGCAAGGCCAACCGCGATGAGGTGCCATCCTCCGTAATGGATCAGGGGAACGCCGCAAAGGAAGGCGAGCGCGATGGTGCCCGTGGTGGCCATGAGCATGGAACGATAGCTGATCCAACCGCTTGCAACCGCACGACGGGGGCCAACCCGGTCGGAGTTGTCGGCTCCTTTTTTGAAATCAAACGCATCGTTGGCAAAGTTGGTCGCCACTTGAATCAATAGCGCAAAGCACAGACAAAGGACTGCCGGAATGGCGTTGAAAACGCCATCGTGATAGGCAAGTGCCGTGGCCGCGATAACCGGACTGGCTGCAGCGGGAAGGGTTTTGGGGCGGGAAGCATGTATCCAATGGATCAGTTTCATGAAAGGGATGATACTGGATGCGGATGGCTTGTGTGTGTTGATGGTTTCAACCCCCGGAGGGAGACGCATCCGCTCCTTGTCCGGCGTTGTCGTGTGGGGAAAGCAGGTATAAGACAGCTTCCTCGAGTTGGCGGTCCCGGGGGAGTGCCGCAGCGGAATACTCCGGTTGTTCCATGAACGGCAGTAGCGGTTCGTCCGCTGGTTTGTGGTATACGGCCAGGTTTTCGTTTTGCGAGTGGAGCACCTGAATGTTAGGTGCTATCCCGATTTCGTGGAAAGACGTATTGTCGGGAAGGATGCAATAACCGGTTGTGACTTTGAATCCTCCACCATCTCCGGATGCATAGACGCTCTGGATTGAGCCTTTTCCGTGGGTCCTTTCGCCCACCAGCTTTGCTTTCTTCGAAACCTTGAGCGCTCCGGCAACGACTTCCGAAGCACTGGCAGAAAACGGGTTGACGAGAACCGCGACGGGAATGTCGGGAATATACCTCGGTTCCATGGAGTGGAAGCTGCGGTTGTCGATCGGGCGCTCGCCCCTGGTTGAAAGCAAGGGTTCGCCTCTTTCAAAAAAAGGATCCAGCACATCGAGAGCGGCATGAAGAACCCCTCCGGTGTTATTCCGCAAATCGAGAATGATCCCTTGAAAGGATCGTTCTTCCAGGACACGGATAGCGGACACAAATTCTTTTCCAGTGTTTTTTCCAAACTGGGCGATGCGAATGTAGAGAATGCCCTGTGGCAGCACTTCGATCCGATCTACGGTGGGGATTTCGACGGCTTTCCTCTCCATCGAAAAAGCAATGGGCTTTGGTGCTGCTTCGCGCACGATCCTGAGGGTGATCTTGCTGCCGGCCGGACCGCGGATTCTATTCACCACCTCTCCGAGATTGAAGCCTGACACATCCTCTTCATTCACCTGCAGGATGCGATCCCAGGCCTGAATTCCAGCATTCGCAGCGGGTGATCGGTCAAAGACCCGCACCACGCGCGGGGGCGAATCAGTGTCCGCCGAAATCGTGACTCCAATGCCAACGTATTCCTGAGCCGTATCGATATAGAAATCCCTGAACTCGTCGGCTGAGTATACGGTGGAATGCTGGTCCACTGCCTCGACCGACTCCGCAAACTCTGAGGGCCTGAGGGTTCTGGCTTTTTCGGTCCATGGGTCGGCCGATAGGATGTCGGACGTCTCCCGGATGAGGGAGAAGGGAAACCTCCGGATGGAGGGTGGTGGAGCTCCTCCCGATGTGAACTCAAGAAGCTCGCCTGCCCATTGGTGGAGGAAAAAACCTGTGGCGATGATCACGAGCATGAAGAGGGTATTGAACACCCGAAAGCGCTTAGACCGGTTTTCTTTCACGTTATTTTCCATGCCGTGGCCCAATTGATGGCGGATTCCAACCTAACTGTTTTCCGGTCGTTTGCGCGACCGAAACTGTTGGATCTGCTGGAGGATATAGTGGACATCGCTCTCGGGATGGGGTGCATCCGTCGCATGTTTATCTGCAACAAGTGGTCCGGGCCATAGAGAAACCGCAAAAACCCGCACGTTTGCGAGCCATAGGGGAGCGACCACAATCCAAGCCGTGATCGGGAGGACGTGCAGCCATGCCAAGATGACCCCCGAAACCGAAAGGAGTCCGGATACCATGGGCCCGGACCCGGCAATCCAAAGCACCTCGCTCATGGTACGGGGTGGCGGGGTGTAGTGGGTGAATCCTTTGTTCCATGGCCATGTACCGAAATGGATCATTCGTAGGGAAGATATCGCCGAGACGTCGTGTTTCAATCCGCCGACAACGATGCCGCAGTTTTTTTTTCCCATGATTCTGGCGGCCACCCAGTGCCCGGTTTCATGCAGCAATACCGCGAGGCATTGCCCGATTACCCAGAAAACCCATACGATCAACAGCACTACGATGAGTGCCACTATGAAAGCGTATCCGGGGGTGTCTTGTGCCATGAAAGCCGGGTTGGATTCCTAAAGGTGGAAGGGCGCTTTGTTTGGTTATTGAACCGTTGCTGCTTTGTGTTGCTGCCGGTGTTGGCGTATGGCGGCATGTTCCAGAACGGTGGACAGCATCTGTCCGGTGGTGAGCCCGTGCACACTGCGAAGCTCGGCTACGCTGGAAGCATGCCCAACGAAGGAATCCGGCCAACCGATCCGGCAGACCGGAGTCGAAAGTGCTGCGTCTTGAATGCACTCCTGTATGGCCGAACCGAATCCTCCGGCTTTTACCTGATCTTCCATTGTCACGATCAGCGAGGCGCCGGCACACTGTTCAATCAGGAGGTTCCTGTCGATTGGTTTGGCAAACCGCGCATCCACGACTCCAACCGAAAGCCCCGTATTTTCCTCAATGAGGGGTGCCAGCAGCATCGCTTCTTTGACCATAGGTCCAAGTGCCCAAATCACACAGTCTTTTCCGCTTACGACCACTTCGGCTTTTCCGATTTCGAGAATCCGGGGTTCTGCCTTGATCGGAACCCCTTCGGCATGTCCCCTCGGGTATCGGATAAACATGGGGCCTCCCACATGAAGGGCGGTTGCCAGCATGTCGCAGAGCGCGTCCTCATCTCCGGGTTGCATGATCACCGCATTCGGGATGCAGCGCAGGAACGAGATATCGAACAATCCATGGTGTGTCGGACCGTCGTTTGGTGAAAGTCCCGCACGATCCATGCAGAAAACAACATCGAGGTTCTGCAAACAGACGTCATGGATGATGGGGTCAAAGGCACGCTGCAGAAAGGTCGAATAAATGGCACAGACGGGCTTGAGCCCTCTGGTGGCGGCTCCGGCGGCAAAGAGAACGGCATGTTCTTCAGCAATCCCGACGTCGACGTATTGTTCGCGCAGGCTGTCCCGAAGGTGGCTCAGCCCGGTCCCCCCCGGCATCGCTCCCGTAATGCCGATGATACGGGAATCCTTCCGTGCATGGCGGACAAGAGCCAAGCCGAAGATATCCTGATAGCAGGGGGGCAATGGCTGGTCAGGATGTTTGGATGCTCCTGTTTCGATGTTGAACGGACTCACTCCGTGGAATTTCTCGGGCTCATCGAGAGCCACATCGCATCCTTTCCCTTTTTGGGTAATGACATGCAGGAGCACGGGAGCATCCTCATCCTTTGCAAATTCCAGAAACGAAATCAGCTGGTCGATGTTGTGGCCATCAATCGGGCCCAGGTAGCGAAGTCCGAAGGTCTCGAATACCGACGATTCGAGGAACATGTCCTTGGTCTCGCGTTTTGCCCGGCTTGCAATCCTGCGGAGGAATTCTCCGCCGGGGATGCGTTCAAGGATATTGCCCACATCCTCATTGATCCGGTTGTAAACCGGATTGGTCAGCAGACGGTTGAGATGCTTGGCGATGGCGCCGACATTCCGGTCGATTGACCACTCGTTGTCATTGAGAATGATGATCAGCCGCTTCGTGGATTGATTGATGTTGTTCAACGCCTCGAACGAAATCCCGCAGGTGAATGCGGCATCCCCGCAGACTGCGATCACGTGTTCATTTCCGCCCATATGGTCACGTGCGTAGGCCATTCCAACCGCCGCGGAAAGCGCGGTTCCCGCATGTCCCGCTCCATAGCAATCGTGCGGGCTCTCGTCCCGGGAGAGAAAACCGCTCAGCCCTCCGGTGTTGCGGATGCGGTGGAATCGCTCATCGTTGCGTCCGGTGAGCAGCTTATGAATGTATCCCTGATGGGACACATCGAACACAAAACGGTCCTGCGGTGAAGAAAAGACCCGGTGCATTGCGATGGTCAGCTCAACCACCCCGAGGTTGGGCCCCAGATGCCCACCGTTGTCAGCGGTGACTTTGAGAATCTCCGAACGGATATCATCTGCGAGCCGGGGCAGGTCTTTTGCCGGAAGCGCTTTGAGGTCTTCCGGATTTTTTATGTTGGAAAGAAGCGACATAGACGGGCGTTTGGTGCGGGCGATCCTGAGCCGATGATCGTGATCGGCGTTTGGAATCAGGCCGTTGGATGGTTGGATGCCGGGAGTTCGGGCATCGGCTCCGTGACGATTCCATCCTGAGACTTGCATACTTTCTCAATACGCAGTTCGGCTTCGCCCAGGCGCTTGCGACAGATTTCCAGAAGCCGGGTCCCTTTTTCGTATTCGCTGACCAACTCGGACAAAGGAATTCCACCACCTTCCAGTGTTTCAACAATGGACTCCAGATTGTTGAGCGCCTCCTCGAACGAAAGATTACCGACTGATTCCGGATTTGACATGGACATGGTTTTACTCAGTGACTAGGGCATATCAAAGCACTTTCAAGCCCCATCTTGGTTTTCTACTCTGAAAACGGATGGGCAGAAAGCAAAAAACGAAGGATTTTCCTTCAATCCAATCCAGAACCGATATTTCGAATTGAACTCCATCGCCCTGTTTTTCGCCGTCATTATCCTTGCCAAGCTGTTCACAGAATGGGTTCTGAACCGGTTGAACCGGCAGCACATCCACCGTTGTGAAGGATTGGTGCCGGAGGCATTCCGGGATGTCATGTCTCAGGATGTTTACGAGCAATCAATTGCTTACTCATTGGACAAGGCGAGACTTGCCGAAATCGAAAGCCTCATCGACACAGCTTTGCTTTTCCTCTTGCTTTACACGGGGTTTTTGGCCGGTTTCTATTCTGTTCTAACCCGTTGGATCGGCGATGGATTGTGGGCTCAGGCTACGGTGATGATCCTCATGATCCTGTTTTTGGGCGTTTTGTCGTTGCCCATGGAGTGGTGGGAGCAGTTCCGGCTCGAGAACCGTTATGGATTCAACAAAAGCACCCTGAAACTGTGGGTGAGCGATAAGATCAAAGGATTCATCCTGACGGTGTTGATCGGGCTTCCGATGGTAGCGTTGTTGCTGGCTTTCTTCAACTGGTTTCCAAAGTCATGGTGGATCTGGGGCTTTCTGGTGTTTTTCGCCTTCCAAATGCTCATGGTGATTCTCTATCCCATGCTGATTCTTCCGTTTTTCAACAAGCTTGAACCGCTTCCGGAAGGAGAATTGAAAGATCGCCTCATGTCACTTTCCGAGAGGACGGGTTTCAGAGCCAAGACCATTCAGGTGATTGATGGAAGCAAGCGATCCGCGCACTCCAACGCGTTTTTCACAGGATTCGGGACGTTCAGGAGGATTGTCTTGTTCGATACACTGCTCGCGCAATTGACACCCGCCCAACTCGAAGGGGTTCTGGCGCATGAGATCGGCCATTACAAAAAAGGGCATGTTCCGAAGATGCTCGTGATCTCGGCTCTCACAGGGCTGGCTGCTTTTGCCGTGATCGGATTGTTGGCCGGGAGCAATTGGTTCATTGAGTCCTTTGGGTTCTCGCTTCATCAAGCGGAGGGCTCTCCACTCAACCTCCGGTTTGTTCCCGCCCTCTTGCTGTTCTCGAT
>JAQVLM010000113.1 GCA_028704125.1 Opitutales bacterium | reverse complement strand
AATCAACCGCAAAGTCAGAGGCGACCGGCTTGCCCAACTCCCTTCGAAGCTCCCCGCATGCATGATCTGCCCATTCCGCAAAGAAGATCCCTCCCATCGGCTGTTTTGCCTGCCACACGCTGGATCCGGCGCATCCTTCTACCATTTCATGCCCAAACTCTGGAAGGACGAGGACATTGAGGTTATCCTCATCCAATATCCCGGACGGGAATCCAGAATAGCTGAAGACCCTGCGACTCAGATGGACGATCTCATCCAGTCCATTCTGGGCGACGCATCCGGCATTCTGAGTCGCGGATCCTATTCGCTTTTCGGACACAGCATGGGGGCACTGGCCGCCTTTGAACTGACCCACAGGATTCGAGGCACCTCGATTCCGCAGCCCAATCACCTTTTCTTGAGCGGACGACTCGCACCCGACTGGAAACACGATGAACTGCCCGTTGGATCCATGAGCGACGACGCGTTTCTCGCTGAGGTCGGCCGACGATATAACGCCATTCCGTCCGCCTTGCTCAACAACCCTGACCTACTCCGGATCGTCCTTCCATCCCTGCGGGCGGATTTCACCCTCATGCATACCTACCGCTACGCTCAGAAACCTCTGCTGAGCGTTCCCATTATCACCCTCAACGGGATTCAGGATCCCTGGATCCAGCCACAGGGCCTCGACAACTGGAAACGCCACACACGGGGGTCGGTATCCCACTATTCCTTCGAAGGGGATCATTTCTATATGGCACCGAATGCGAGGGGTATTAAGTCCATCATCGACAACCACATCCTTCAGTTTTCCTCAGACTGCTGTTCAAACACAGACTGAACGCGAGAGCAAAAAGACCACCATAATTTTTATTTGTGGTCTCCCATCTTATTGTATTTCAACGGGATAATAATCCGAAATCAATTGACATCCCGAGCGTTCCGTCTAGCTATATTGCATGCATTGTGTTGCCGGATCACCGACGATTCCGGACCAGAATTATCCAATCATATCTGATAACCATGACTACTGCTAAGACCGAATCCTCCGAGCAAGCTCCCGAACAGGAAGCCATTGAAGTCCTCACTCCTGAGCAACAGGCAACCAAGCTCACGCGTCGCTTCGTCCTCTGGAGCATGGGCGGCAGCCTTATCCCCGTTCCGTTTGCAGATCTTGCGGCGGTGATCGGAGTCCAGATCAAGATGCTCCGCGACATGGCCAATATCTACGAAGTCCCGTTCGCAGAAAACAGGACCAAGTCAATTCTCACCACGCTCATCGGCTCTCTCGGAATTGCTCCGGGAACAACCATGCTTCTCGGAAGCCTGGTTAAGCTTATTCCCGGAGTCGGGACCTTCGCGGGAACGATTTCGCTTCCTGTTGTCGTCGGCGCGATCACCTACGCTACCGGCAAGGTCTTCATCATGCATTTTGAAAGTGGCGGCACCCTCCTTGACTTCAAACCCGAAACCATGAAGGAATTCTACATCAAGCAATTCAACGAAGGCAAAAAAGTCGCTTCTGAATTGAAAGATGCAGACGCAAAAGCGGCCAAAGCACCAGCCAAGTAAGGGAGCCCGGCCATGACACCCGGCATTCTGGTTCTTGTGCCCTACATCCTGTTTTGCTGGTTGCTCGCCTACTTTGGACGCGACCTGAAATTCGGGTTCTGGGGCAACTTCTGGGTGAGCGTTGTCCTCACTCCGATTGTCGGCATTGTAGTTCTCCTCGCTCAGGACAAGCGGCTGGACTCCAAACGCTGATACAGCCCATTCCGACACCGTGAGTCACGGGTCGTATTTCATTCTTGAAAAGCTCTCCGGGATCGGAGAGCTTTTCTTTTCCCAATCATCTTCTCAACCCCGGATCCATGTCATCGATCAAAAAACCCGCTGCGCGTCAGATCATCGAGAAGAACGTGGCTTTTGCGATGGGGGCTGGATTGGTTCCGATTCCGCTTCTCGATCTGGGCGCGCTTATCACCATTCAGATCACGCTGGTCCAGAGCCTTGCCAAGGAATACCATATTGAATCCGACAGGAGGACCTTGAGGAAGGTCATTGTCCCACTGCTCAAGAGTCCCGGCATATCGACCTGGGCGGTTGGTGGTCTCGGTAGTCTCGCAAAATGCATTCCCGGATTCGGCTCATTGGCTGGGGCGGGCACCATGGCCATCCTTATCGGAGCGTTGACCTACGCAACCGGACGGGTTTTCGCCCTTCATTTTGAACGCGGCGGAACACTCGACGACTTCAACATCCGCAACCAGCGGAAAATTTTCGCAAAAGAGTTCAACGCGGGGAAGCACATCATCCGCCAGATCAACCCAGCCTCGCATTCCGAAGCGAATTCCGAAGATCCCTTTGCCAACCTTCCTATCTACCTCATTCTCAAACCCAACCTCGGAACCAACGGCAAGGTTTATCTCAAAACCTACTGCCAGGGAACCCGTCCCGAGAAATACATCGGCACCGTCACCGCACTCCAGGAAAGGTATAAGACCACCGACCTCCAGTCGCGTGAAGATGCGATCATCCAGGACTATCGCGACGCCTTCATCGAGCACATTCGCGAGAAGTGCCAACCCCAGGAAAACCCGACTCCTATCGGCTGAACCTGCATTCCGGTTCGGGGCTTGAGCCTGACGCCTGACGATTCCGTGCGTATCAGCGAAACATTGGTGGTCCAAAAGGGGTTTCAGTTGGCGTTTTTCCTGTTCGTCTCTGTTTTTTGTTTTGACCTGCGTCCGGATATCGAACTACTTAGAGAGCTGGACCCCCAAACAGAAAGACCCCCTTTATGGTGCGCAACACTGGAGTAATTGGAGCAGGAGTCATGGGCAGCGGTGTTGCCCAAACATTGGCATACTACGGGATGAACGTCGTTCTCATCGATCGTTCTGACGATGCATTAAACCGGGCCCGCAAGGAGATCCATAACAACCTCCGAATGAGCCCCCTTCTCTATCCCGGACTCGAACCAAAGGATCCCGATGAGGTTGTTTCCCGGATCAACTTCACACTCGACTTCAAAGCGTTGTCCAATTCGGACTTCATTGTTGAAAACGTCACCGAGAAATGGGACATCAAAAAGCCGGTCTACGAAACCATCGACCCGATTGCACCCGACCACTGCGTATTCGCTGTCAACACCTCAGCCATTTCGATCACCAAAGTCGGCGGCATCACTTCGCGGCCGGACCGCGTGGTGGGAATGCACTTCATGAACCCGGTCCCGATGAAGCCCTTGGTCGAGGTCATCCGTGGCTATCATACCAGCGAATCCACCTTGGCAATTGCCAAGGATTTCCTGCGCTCGATGGGCAAGAAGTGTGTGGTGGTCCAGGACATGCCCGGCTTTGTCTCCAACCGGGTGCTGATGCTCACCGTAAACGAGGCTGCCTTTCTGGTTCAGGATCAGGTTTCAGTACCCGCCGATATCGACAGGATCTTCAAGTCCTGTTTTGGCCATAAGATGGGTCCACTGGAAACCATCGACCTGATTGGGGTCGATACGATCCTGTTCTCACTTGAGGTCTTGTATGAAAGCTATAACGACCCGAAGTTCCGGCCATGCCCACTCCTTCGAAAAATGGTCGACGCGGGGCTTCTCGGCCGGAAATCCGGTCAAGGATTTTATCCCTACCCAACCCTCAACGTCTGAGCCAAATCCGACTTATGAACCCGACATCCATCGCATCCAAGGTCCGCTCCTTTCTCACCTCGTTCGTTCAGGACGACGACTTTGAAGACTCCGACAACATTTTCGAGCTGGGATTGGTTAACTCACTCATGGCGATGCAGCTTGTCCTCTTTCTTGAAAAGGAGTTCCAGTGCAAGTTCAGCAACGAGGAGCTCAACCTCCGGAATTTCCGCTCCGTTGATGCGATTGTTACGCTCCTGTCCTCCAAGGCGGCCTGATCCCGGCCCCGATCCAACCCCAAACACCCTCCAGCCATGTTCGTCGACTACACCCCTGAACAAAAAGACCGCCAGTCTGTGATCCGGGACTACATCGACCGGAATATCAATCCACATGCCGATGAATGGGACGCCAAAGAGGAAATCCCGCGCACGGTTTTTTCCGCTCTCGGATCCGAGGGATTCCTGACACCTGGACTGGCTCCCCAGTTCGGAGGTTCCGGAATGGATAGCGTCACCCTTGGGATTCTAATGGAGGAAATGGGAAAGGCCAGCGTGTCAGTCGTCAGCGACTTGACCGTTCACGGGATGTGCGTGGAGGCCATCCAGCGGTTCGCGTCAGATCCTCTGCGCGACCACTACCTTCCCCGAATGGCCAAAGGGGAGACCCTCGGGGCATTCGCCCTTACCGAGCCGGATATCGGAAGCGATGCCCGTAACGTCAAAACGCAGGCGACACCAGTGGAAGGCGGTTACGTCCTCAATGGCCGGAAAAAGTGGATTTCATTTGCCCGGATGGCGGATCTGATTCTCATCGTTGCCCAGGATGAGGGCCAGCCGAGCGCATTTCTGGTACCACGCGATACTCCAGGATTATCGATCAAGCCAATCAGAGGAATGCTCGGGTTCCGCTCCGCAATGATCGGGGAACTGCAGCTTGATGGAGTCAAAGTCCCCACGGACCACCAAATCGGAACAAGGGGTGCGGGGTTCTCACACGTTGCCGCAAATTCACTCGACTTCGGCCGCTATTGCGTAGCCTGGGCGTGTGTTGGGCTCACCCAGGCGTGCGTCGACAGCTCGCTTCATTACGCGCAACACCGTCATCAGTTCGACCGGCCGCTGCGGGACCACCAATTAATCCTTGAGATGCTGGCAAACATGATCACACACCTGAAGGCGGCACGCGCGCTGGCCTGGAGGTGTGCCTACCTGAGGGATCAGCGGGATCCGGCATCGATCACCGAGACCACCACTGCGAAGTATTTCTCTTCAATGGTCGCATCCAAAGCTGCAAGCGACGCGGTTCAAATCCACGGCGCGAACGGTTGCGGGCCGGATTACCCAGTTCAACGGTATTTCCGCGATGCGCGGATCGCTGAAATCATCGAAGGCAGCAATCAGATGCAGCAGATCATGATCGCCAAGAACGGTTACATCGAAAACAGGAAGGCACTCAAGCGCATGAGAACCCCTGCTTCTCAATAACATTCTCCGTCTCACATTTTCCACTGGATTCCGTCCTATTGTTATGCAAGCCAAGGCTTCCGACGCCCCAAAAATCAAGTGTGTGGTCTGGGACCTCGACAACACCATCTGGGACGGAACCCTCTCCGAAGGTGACGATCCGATCCTAAACCCTCATATTCTGACTGCCCTCCGGACATTGGATGAGCGTGGAATCCTCCAATCCATCGCGAGCCGCAACACCTTTGACGATGCATGGGCCAGGATTCAGGGGTTCGGGATCGGCGACTTTTTCCTCTACCCGGAGATCCATTGGGAATCCAAAACCGGGTCCATCGCCCGCATCGCCAAAAACCTCAATATTTCCACCGATTCATTCGCCTTCATCGACGATCAACCATTCGAGCGGGATGAAGTCCAATTCCAGATGCCGGAAGTCCGGACCTTCGACCCGACCGACCTCCCGGAACTATTATCGCATGAAGCATTCATTCCCCGCTTCATTACGGACGAATCGAAGCTGAGGCGGCTGATGTATCAATCCGACGCCAAAAGGAATGCTGAGGAAAGAAGCTTCAAGGGACCGGGCGAGGCTTTTCTCCAAACCCTGGATATGAAGCTCGAAATCCGCCCTGCGGAAACCCGTGATCTTCAGCGCGCCGAGGAGCTTACCCAGCGAACCCACCAGCTCAACACCACCGGAATCACCTACTCCTACGAAGACCTTAACACACTTCTCCTTTCCCCAAAGCACCGGCTGCTCGTCGCGAGCCTCACCGACCGCTACGGATCTTGTGGAACGATCGGACTCGTTCTCGTGGAACTCGACCCCGCCGGATGGGACATCCGCCTCCTGCTGATGTCCTGCAGGGTCATGAGCCGCGGAGTGGGTGGGGCGATCATCACGTTCCTCCGCAATGAGGCAAGAAGACACGGAACCCGTCTGTTCGCCGACTTCAAAGAGACCGACCGCAACCGCATGATGTATATTACCTACAAATTCTCCGGCTTCGAAGACAAATCCAGCGACAACGGAGTGCAGCGGATGGAAGCCGATCTGAGCAACATCCCGGCCTACCCATCATACCTCGACCTCGACGCACGCTTCGGCCCCCTTTCATGAAAGCTTCTCCTGAGCCATCCAAATCCGCCGGGCAGGACACCAAGGCATTGATGGCCAAGGCCCTCGATGAGATTCGCCGCCTCAAAGAACATAACCGCAAACTGATTCAGGCGCAGCAGGAACCGATTGCCATCGTGGGAATGGCCTGTCGTTTCCCGGGAGATTCGGTTTCACCCGAGGCCTACTGGAGTTTATTGCGCGATGGCCGTTGCGGCATCGCGAAGGTTCCATCCGACCGATGGAACGTCGATGCCTTAACCTCCGCGGATCCGGATGTACCCGGAATGATGTCGAGCCCGTTTGCCGCGTGCATCGATCAACCGGACCATTTTGACGAAGCATTCTTCGGGATATCGCCTGCCGAAGCCCGGAGCCTTGACCCACAGCATCGCTTGCTCCTCGAAATGGCATGGGAAGCCATGGAGGACGCCAACATCCCGCACTCCCGTATCGAAAATCACGACGTGGGAGTGTTTGTGGGACTCAGTGGGATCGACTACGCACTCAAGCTCTTTGATTCCACAAACCAATCCGCTATCGATCCCTATTTCGGAACAGGCGCAACCCAAAGCCCTGCGGCGGGACGCATTTCGTATCTGATGCGGATCAACGGACCGTCCATGGTTGTGGACACCGCGTGCTCCTCTTCTCTTGTTGCCATTCATCTCGCCTGCAGTGCGCTCCGGAAGAATGAATGCGAAGCCGCCTTCGCGGGCGGTGCCAACCTGATCCTCGGGCCGCAACTCAGTATCAATTTCTCAAAATCAGGGCTTCTCTCCCCTGATGGCTTGTGCCACACCTTCGACGCCGCAGCGCAAGGATACTCCAGAGGCGAAGGTGCGGGTATGTTCCTGCTCAAGCGTCTGTCGGATGCACAGGCCGACGGGAACACCATTCACTCCTTGATTCTTGGTTCAGCGGTCAATCAGGATGGTGCAAGCGGAGGATTGACCGTGCCCAACGGCTCCGCCCAGCAACGGGTCATCAGGAAAGCACTTGAAAACGCGGGCATCAACCCTGCGGATGTCGATTACGTGGAGGCCCATGGAACCGCCACCCCGCTCGGCGATCCGATTGAAATCCATGCGCTTGGCGAAGTATACAAAGATGGCCGGACTCCCGATCGTCCGCTGCTTGTGGGCTCGGTGAAAACCAACCTCGGACACCTCGAGGCAGCGGCCGGTATGGCAAGCGCCATAAAGGTGGTCCAATCCCTCCGGAAAAACCTCATTCCGCCCCACCTTCACTTCTCGAAACCGAACCCCAACATTGCATGGGACACGGTCCCCATCCGCGTCAACACGGTGGCAAGCCCATGGAAACCTTCGCCTGAACGCCGGCGCATCGCAGGAATAAGCGGATTCGGATTTGCGGGCACCAACGCCCACGTGATCCTCACTGAGGCACCGGCAATGAACGCGGCACACCCCAACCACGGCGTGCCCTCTGCAGATCTTTTCGTGCTGAGCGCAAAGACTCCGGATGCGCTCAAAGCCTACGCGACCCGCATAGCAGAATCTATCGGAGAAGAAGCCGATCTCCCCTCCTTGTGCAGAACGTCGCGCATCGGCCGGACACCCTTCAGGGAGCGTTTTGCCGCCTCCGCTTCCAGCCCAAACGACCTCAAAGCACTGCTCTCCAAATTTGCCTCAAAGGGAAAAGCCCGAGGGGCCTCGACTGCCCGCGCCAAAGACCGCCCAACCGCCGCCTTTGTTTTCACAGGCCAGGGATCCCAATACCCGGGCATGGGAAAGGCGCTGTACGATTTTCATCCTTGCTTCCGTTCCCACATCGATACCTGCGCAGACTTTCTCTTTCCCCTTCTCGGAAGGGACATCCGGGAGATCATTTTTCAACAACACGAGACCCTGCCGCCGGACACGTCGCCATCCGATCCGTCCGATGGGAACCTATTCGACGCGTTGGGCAATCGCCCGAATCCGGATTGTGAGCTCGACCAAACCGTGTTCACCCAGCTGGGGATTTTCATCATCGAATACGCGCTGGCCCGCTTTTGGCAGGAATGCGGTATCAAACCCTCGACCGTCATCGGCCACAGCATAGGCGAATACGCCGCCGCCTGCATCGCCGGTGTTTTTTCATTGGAAGACGCCCTCCATCTGGTTCTCGCGAGGGGACAACTCATGCAGGAAAAGTCGCCGGCAGGGCAAATGCTCACGGTGTTTGCCGAGGAGGAGGATATTATT
>JAQVLM010000112.1 GCA_028704125.1 Opitutales bacterium | reverse complement strand
CCGGTTCCAGGGGGGCAATCGACCACGAGGTAGTCCAGTTCCCCCCAGTCGACTTCATCCACAAACTGTTGGATGGCTTTGGTCTTCATGGGTCCTCTCCAGACAATCGCATCCGCATGGTCCGCCATCAGCATGCCGATGGATACGATCCCGAGGTTTTTCCCTGCCGGGAAGGGTTGGACTTTGCCCTGCTGGGTTGCTTCAAGTCGCTTTCCTTGCAACCCGAACAAGACCGGAATACTTGGTCCGTGTAGATCGACGTCTAAAAGTCCGACTTTACTCCCGGAATTGGCGAGTGCCAGTGCAAGGTTGGCGGCTACAGTGCTTTTTCCGACACCCCCTTTTCCGGAAAGGACCAGGAGTTTGTTGCGGATCGTATTTTCGGATGGCACGCTGCTTGGGGAATCGGCGCTTGATTGAGACGGCGATGGATGGTTGTTTGACATGGTGGGATGGGAAAGATTCGATGCCTGATTGCAGTCGGGTGCCTACATTAGTTGCTTTTCCCCGGAGTAGATCGCGTGAACGTCGATCACCGCTGCGGAGTGCCCGGGGTGGCGCGGAGGATTGATCGCATTCCTTTGACAAATGGGATTCCGAGTCGCTCAACAATCATGATTGATTGATGGGCGGCGAGCGTTTCAAGAAAAGTGAACGAAGCCTCCTCTGTGGGAAAGGGTAGGGCACGGATGAGATCGTCCATTCGCAAGGGGTGGCGGGTGACGATATCGGTTATGTCCTGTTTGAGGTTTTCTGACGCAGCCAGTGATAAAGTGAGTTCAGACGATGCCATGAGAGAGGCCTTTGCTCCGAGAATTGCCTGAGCCCGAATCAATGCCTCATCGCTTGGTACTTTGACCCAAGTCTCGGTCGGGCAACGGGTGGGGAGCATCAGGTGGATGGCATCCGGCTGGATTTCCTCCATGCGCCCGGCAAGAGATTCGAGCTCCTCTTCCGTGTCGTTGAGTTCCGAAACCAACATGACCTCAATGTTCAGCTTGGCGGTCCGATTCATTTTGGAAAAGGCCAGGAGCCCTTCCATGTGACGTTTGAAGGATGCTTCCTTCACAGGACGGGCCATCCTGAGATAGAGCTTTTCATTGCCGGCATCAAGCGTTGGCATGACGGCGTCGAGGGCGGCTAATCCGTTTCGGACATCATCGAGGTAAAGGGTCGAACCATTGGTGATAAAAGCAACCGGAACCGGGCTGATTGCCTTAACCTGTTGGGCGATTGAACCGATTTCCGAGTGAAGTGTATCCTCCCCGGAACCAACAAAAGTGATCCAGTCAAATGTTCCACTACGCGTGCGAATAGCGTTGTGGACTTCCTCTACAATTGAACCGGAGGGGATCCAGGACTTGCGTTCCTTTACCATCGGCTTGCTTCTTCCCAGTAGGCAGTAGACGCAGTTCCAGTTGCAGGTTTTCATCGGAACCGTATCGATTCCGAGGGACCGGCCGAGTCTGCGCGAAGGTACAGGCCCGAATACAGAATGGACGAATTTTGAACCCATATTACTGAATCGGTTTGGATGGCTGATTGGATCGACGAATGGCTTTGGATATGCTCAGGCGAACGATTCACAAGCGCTGACCAACTGGGCCATTGCCTGCTGGGTGCCATTGGTCGGGAGCTCTTTTCCCCTGAGCCATGCAGACCTGAGATCCGGGCTGTTAGGCACGCTGCAGATCGCATTCATGCCTGCTTTCTTGAGCTCACCCAACATGTAGGATTCGGTTTCACTATCAGGTACTTTGCTGAGAACGGTATGAAGGGCTTTGACTTTTGTCTGCCGGAATAGCTCGATCATGAGATCCGCCATTTGCACCTGTTCAAGGTGCCGGGTGGAAGGAGCGGCTCCGGTCTTCTGTGAACGGATCACCTGCTGTAGTGTGATGGCTGTCTGCAAACCCGCGGTTGATGGGTCGCACACAACGACGATTTGATCCATCGAAACAAGTGCTCCTCTCGAGCTGTCTTCCAGGCCAGCTTTGAAATCGAACAGCAACAGGTATGGTTCATTGCCTTTGCGCACTTGGAGGTCCCGTGCGACCTTGACCATCGGACCATCGCAGCCGGCACCTACTCCGAAGTCCGATAGCTTTCCGGCTTGGAGCAGCACAATTCCGTCCGGACTGACGGCTTGGAAGGAAGATGGGAGCGTGAGCAAATCAATGACCGGATCCTGTATGAGGCTGGGATCATCAACCGGGCAGGACACGGATCCGCCTTGGAAGACCATTCCACCTAGGAAGGAGATGAGTGGCGCAGGTGCAGATGGTATGCCGAGTGCAAGATGCATTCCCAGATTAGTGGAGTCAGCATCCAGTATGGCCACATTATAGCCTTTGTGACGGAGAGCTTTTGCCAGAAGTACCAATGTTGTGCTTTTGCCAGCTCCACCTTTTCCGACGCAGGCGATTTTGGATCCATTGAGTGTCATGATCTGAAACAATACAGAATGTGCCTTCAAGAATTCCCGATTCCACCGGGGAAACGTGAGGTTAATCAAACTCACCTCTGTCCCATGACGATGTCAAGTAGAATATAGCATATGCCCATAATGCCAATAAAGATACAGGGCCTTTATTTGACTTATATGCAATTTTGAGTATTGGATAGGGAGGAGGATAATCATGAAGCGGAAACGAATTATTGTTCAGAATCGGGATGGCGTCTATCATCTGATGAGCCGGTGTTGTTTGGGTGAGCATTTGCTGGAGGATGGGGAGAAGGAGATGTTCATCGGGATGATGAGGCGGCAGGCGGTGTTCTGTGGGGTGGACATTCTGGCCTACTCAATCATGTCGAATCATTTCCACATCCTGGCGCGGGTCAGGCATGACAAGCCGCAGACGGATGTGGAGTTGCTGAGTCGTTATCGGGCGTTCCATGAGGGTTGTCGTATCTCGCCCTATTCGATAACGCCGGATGGGCTGGAGAAGATGCTGGAACGGAAGGATGAGATCGCGCAGCACGCGAGGGATGCTTTGCTGGCGCGTATGGGGGATGTGTCGGTGTTCATGCGTGAGCTCAAGCAACGTTTCACGATCTGGTATAATCACCAGAATGGGAACCGTGGCACCTTGTGGATGGAGCGCTTCAAGAGCCTCGTGGTGGAGCCTTCGCTGCAGGCAATGGCTACCGTGGCGGCTTACATCGACCTCAATGCGGTGCGCGCTGAGCAGGTCGATGATCCGGCGGAATACCGTTTCTGCAGCTATGCCGCTGCGATGGGAGGCAAGGCGTCCGCCATGAATGGCTACCGCTTGATCTACGGTGGACGTTCCTTTTCCGAGGCGATTGCAGCGTATCGTCTGTGCCTGTTTGGGAAAGGCGTGAAACCGAAAGGCGAACAGGAAAAGGACCGCGGTGTAATCTCCCTGGAGAAGCTGGATGCGGTGATCCGCAGCGGTGGAAAGGTGGAGGTGTCGGAGTTGCTGCGCCGCAGGGTCCGCTACTTCAGCGATGGGATGGCCATCGGATCCAAGCTCTTTCTGAAGGGGATCTACGATGAACACCGGGAGTGTTTTCCAGAGAGCCGGAAAGCCCGTTTTGCATCGATGAAAGGGGCGGACTGGGGTGGATTACAGGTCGTGCGGGATCTGAAAGTGGATTTGTTCGGATAGTGTGGGAGTTGATTGTGGCTTGGAATGGTCTTCCACTTGTATGGATCGAGCATGCGATGGGTTCTTTTTGCCTCGATCGGTGCTCAATTGAAGGTCCATACACTGTTGGCATCGATTGATGTTCATGAAGTTTCGAAGCGTCAAAAAGCTCCTGATTCCGGTCCTATGAAATGGGGATTTGGTGCAATCCGATTCCCCAACCCCGTACGCCGACGCTAAGTTGTAGGAGGGATTGGGGGCGACTTCAATACATTCTAAGAAATGCGTTCCTGGATTTTCCAGGGAGGAGAATGGTATTGCTTGCCAATGGCCGAGGTTGACTGAGGATAGACATATGCTCAGGGTATATTGCTATGAAAAGTGCTCGACTTGCCGGAAGGCATTGAAGTGGTTGGTAGAACACGATTTAGCCTTCGAATTGAAGGCGATCCGTGAAACCCCGCCAACTCAAGATGAGTTAGCCAAGATGCTGGCGGTTTACCGAGGCGAGATACGGAGGTTGTTCAACACATCCAGTCAGGATTACCGCGACGCCGGATTGAAAGATCGTTTGACTTCGATGTCCTCCAATGCCGCATTTGACTTGTTGCGCGGCAATGGAAACCTGGTAAAGCGCCCGTTTGTAGTGGGTTCCGATAGTGTTGCATTGGTGGGTTTTGATCCCGATCGTTGGGCTCAGGTATTGCTGGGACACTGAAGATTAGAAGATAACATCATGATGGATGGGATCCAGTGGGGGTGGTTTGTTATGGCGTCGGGATTGTTGATTCTGACGCCCGGGCCAGCGGTGTTATACATTGTGACCCGTGGGGTTTCCGAAGGTTGGAGAAATGGAGTCGTATCGGCATGGGGCGTTGGGTTGGCCAACCTTGTCCATGCATTAATCGCTGGGTTTGGTTTGTCCATGCTGGTGGTGTCATCTCCAGTCGTGTTCCGGATGATCCAATTCGGAGGGGCTGGCTATCTTGTGATCCTTGGAATTCAACGCTGGATGCGTAAGCCGTGCGAAGCTACGCAGCATGCGGGGGGGCAACGTTCAGCGGCAATCCGTGCATTTGTCCAGGGATGGGTTGTGGGAATTCTAAATCCGAAGACGATTGTCTTCTTTTTGGCATTTCTTCCCCAATTTGTGGACCAATCAATGGTTCATCTGAGGTGGCCTTATGTGAGCCTTGGCCTCATCTTTGTTTTGATGGCCCTGGTCGGAGATTCTACGTGGGCTCTCGTATCGGGATGGGTGAGCACTGCGCTCAAGGGAGATGCTTGGAGGCAGTTTGAAAGGGTGGTGTCAGGGGCGATTTATTGCTTGCTTGGTTTCGCGGCTGTCTGGTCGGCCTGATAAAGGACGAGCACCAGTTCGCTTAAGCAAGGGACTAGAGTTCCATTACTCTGGAGGCCTCCTGAACGTCTTTGTCCCCGCGTCCGCTAAGATTGACACATAGCTGCGCTTCCGGGGTCAGCTCGGCTGCACGCTTGATTGCATAAGCCAGCGCGTGAGAAGACTCGAGTGCGGGAATAATCCCTTCGGTCGATGCAAGCATCCGGAAGGCATCCAGCGCTTCACTATCGGTTGCGTATCCATATTGAATACGTCCAATGCTTTGATAATAGGCATGCTCCGGGCCAACGGCTGCATAATCGAGGCCTGCCGATACAGAGTGAGTGAGTTCAATCTGCCCATCCGGATTTTGGAGGACCAGGGTGCGACAGCCTTGGAGTACTCCCAAACGGCCACCGGCGAAGCGGGCGGCATGTTGTCCCGGCGCGATTGCCCGGCCACCGGCCTCCACACCTGTAAGCTTCACGGATGGTTCCTGGAGGAAATCATAGAAAATGCCGATCGAATTACTCCCTCCGCCTACGCACGCGACGATTTCGTCCGGTAACCGGCCTTCGGCCTCGAGAATCTGGCGGCGTGTCTCTTCTCCGATGATCTTTTGGAAATCCCGCACCATCATTGGAAAGGGATGGCAGCCGAGGGCGGATCCCAAAAGATAGTGCGTGGTTCTCGAGTTTGCCACCCAATCACGCATTGCTTCATTGACCGCGTCTTTGAGCGTTTTTTGTCCGGAAGTCACTGGACGCACCTCTGCGCCACACAGTCGCATGCGGTAGACATTGGGTTCCTGCCGCCGCATATCCTCCTCGCCCATGTAGACGATGCACTCAAGCCCTTCGCGGGCACAAGCAGTTGCCGTTGCCACCCCATGTTGGCCTGCTCCGGTTTCCGCAATAATGCGGTGCTTTCCCATTCGTTTGGCGAGAAGGGTCTGTCCGATAGCGTTGTTGATCTTGTGCGCTCCGGTGTGCAGCAAATCTTCCCGTTTTAAATAAATGCGAGCGCCTCCGATTTTCCGGGAGAGCGATGCCGCATGAGTCAGCATGGTTGGCCGGCCTGCGAACTCAGCCAAATTTCTGCGGAATGCTTCCTGAAACTCGGGATCCGCTTTGGCTTCCGTGTAGACTTGCGTGAGTTCGAGAATCGCCGTCATGAGCGTCTCGGGTACGTATCGTCCCCCGAAAGGTCCGAAATACCCGCGAGCGTCAGGAAGAGACTCTTTGTTGACGGGTTGCATCGCGTGTGAGCGCGTTGGAAGCTCCGGATGAAAAAGGTCCGGAGATCCTGCGGCGCGAACAGCAAAAACTAGCGCTTCTTATGGCGGTTTGCACGCATGCGCTTGCGGCGCTTGTGCTGATTCATCTTGAGACGCCTCTTCTTCTTCAGATTGCCCATGTTGTCTAGAATGTATTGAAACTGATTAGCGAAAAGGTTGGATGAAAACGGAATCGGCATGCGGGGTAAAGCACAAATTTTGCGAATTTGAGCATGGGTGTCGGTTGAGTCTATCGTTGAATCGCGGCGTATTGTGTGTCATGGTATGGATTCAAAATTCCTATGGGCAAGAATAAGAAGAGTCGGAAAGGCAAGCTGGCACGTCCTCCAAAGAAGAAAAACGTAAAACTCCAGCCGAGTGGCTCGTCCGCACTCAATGAGGAACACCGCAAGGAGGTCGAGGCCTACGTCGGCGATGCCCTCGGGTCCCGTTCCGGGTCCCGGAAGCGTGTGCCAGCGGCGGCTTCCGAAGCGCATCCGTCCCGTAAACCATCGAAGGCGACCGGTATTTCAGACGATCGTTACGGGCTAAAGGAAGGATTGAAGGTTACCGCAAACCTGACGGCTTCCAAACGATTCATGAATTTCATGTCCAATATCGAGCGTATCAAGGATGGCTTTGGACCGGGAGTGGAGCGGTTTTCGGCGAGGGATGTCAACGATCTCAAACTGCGTGGTTGGATCACCCGTCTGGCAATCCGTAACGAGCAGTCCCGTCTTCGCCCGTGGCAGGTGGATATCCTCAATCGGGCGGGGTTTGATTGGACGTGGCGGTATTCCTCTTCACGGGCTGCCCGAGAGGCTCCGGTTCCTTTCAATCCGGAGAACGATCGCTACGGACTGACCGAAGGGTTGGTCTTTTCTCCCAGTCTATTGAATTCCAAGAGCCTCGTGTCATTCATGGGGAACTGTGAACGCATCAAGGATGAGCTCGGAGAAACAGTAGTGCGGTTTTCGGCAAGAGATGTGAAAGATGAGAGATTGTGCAAATGGCTCACGCGCATGGCAAGCCAGTATGAGCGGCGAAAACTCCAGCCGTGGCAGATCACGATTCTCAAACGTGCGGGATTTGATTGGACATGGCGTGCCCCGGTTGAGACCACCGATTTTCTGGGTCGGCCCCGGCGGGTCGGAGTTCAGATGCATGAAGGGCTTCTCTCGTGGGAGGAACTGTGCCGGATGCTCGGTGAGCACTTCTCGCACACCGGCGAGCTGCTTTTCCACCAGCGCGTGGATGAGGAGCGGATCCTAGCGACATGGCTCGGGAAACAGCGCCAAAAGCTATCCTTTGGAAAGCTGTCGAAGGAGCGGGAGGAGGCCTTGTTGCGCATCCATCCGGAAATTTTCACGCTTCCGATCCGGCGCGACAAATATGTCAGGAAGCGTGCGCGGCCGGGATGGCTTAATCGATACCATGAAGTCCAGGCTTACCTCAGGAACAAGGGCTTGAAGGCCTTTCCACCCGACGGACTTCCCTTGCCGCAAAGCATATATGATTGGCTTCATATTCAGCAGTATGATGACAAAGCGCGGCTGCTGACACCCGTTCAGCTCAAACAGCTCGAGGCCATTGGATACAGTTCCGAAATGGTGTCCAAGTGTCGGCTCATGCGGGATGAGTTTTCGTATTTGGATCAAGGACTCGAACGCTACAAGGCCTTTCGCGAGACCCACGGCCATGGGAATGTGCCCGAATCCTATCATGAGCTGAAGCTGGTGAATTTCGTTGCCCACATCCGGAAGCTTCACCGCATGAACCGCCTGTCGGAAGAGCGTCGTCGGGCCTTGGATGAAGCCGGATTTGTGTTTGCTGTTTTCGAGCAGCCCACCCCGGCTTGGATGGCTCAATACGAGAAGCTCGCAGCCTACAAAAGGGAGAAGGGACACCTGCATTTTACGAAGTATGAGCCCCAGTATGCTGAAACATCGGAGTATCTGCGTCAGCAAAAGCTCAGAGGGCGCAAAGGCTTGCTGCTGAGCGAGCATATCCGTCTGCTGAACGAACTCGGGGTGGAATGGGGGAACAAGAAACCCATCCCGAAAGACGCCAACCCATCCCCAAAGTCAAAGCAGTGACCTAAGCGGGACTTGGACTCTCTTTCCGAAAGTCAGGTATGCGGTTTATTCAGCTCCAGACAGACGATTCGAAAAGGATCGTTCGCCGGGCGAGGATCGTGTGGACGTATTCTATCCCTGAGGGCTTTTCAACGGTGGAATAGGCTTGGATTTGGACGA
>JAQVLM010000111.1 GCA_028704125.1 Opitutales bacterium | reverse complement strand
GATGCTGTGCCTTGAGCATGGGCGCACGGCTGAGGGAGTGGGTCCAATCCGTGAACTGCATTTCGTCGTAATAGGCTTCCATTTGCTCCGCAGTAATTCCCTTATCCCAAGGGAAGGTGAGGTATTTCCCGTCTCCCTTGAAGTAGTATTCGACATGGCATTGGGCGCACGCGAGGGAGCGCATCTCCTGATGGGAGGCCTGATTGACGTCTTCTCCTCTTCTCTGGAATGCCTCGATCAGGGCCGGACGTGTGATGCGCAGGTGCATGCTCTTGGGGTCGTGGCAATCCTGGCACCCGATGTGGTTAACGATCTCATGTCCGAGGTCCAGAAAATTGGCCTTGTAGAACGCGGCGGGACCGATTTCCGCCATGACGCGTGGAACATCGGTGGATTTGCAGGTCCAGCAGGTTCCCGGCAGCGTGGTCGTGGTGCGCAGGGTTTCGCGAATATCATTCACCGCATGGTAGTGTCCGCGGCCTTGTTTGTAGTCGCGAGAGAATGGATATCCTGCCCAGAGGATGACACGTTCCGGGTATTTCTCAAGGTAGTCGACCTCTGCCGAGCCCGCGTGTTCGCTTTTGAAGTCGGTTTCCCGGGTCTTGAGGTAGCTCTCATATTGACGGGGAAAGTTCACGCCCCAAGCCGCATTGCGTGGCTCCCATTCGGCGATGGGCTGAACGAGATCCACCCGGTATGATTCCTGCCTGCGTTCGATGATGGATGCGGCGAGGAGCCCGATGGCAAATACGCCTGCCGTGGTGGCCAGAAAGAGGAGCCAGCCGATCCAGGGTCTTTGTTCGACGGTGTCAATGAGTCTTTTCATGGGTATGCGATAGAGTGGATGAGGTGGAATTTGCTGCAATCAGGGTTCGGGCGAGGTGGATGCTGCCGGTGCGTTGAGTGCGTGAGAGTCAATGTATCCGCTTAGCCAATTCGGAATGGCGGGTTGAAGCTGGGGCGTGTGGGCGTGGGGGGCTGCAGCGAGGCTGTTGACCCTACCGTGTGGGATCTCGCGGTGGCATTCCCAGCAACGCCGTCCATCCCCATGGGCAGACCATCCCTCTACTCCGGCCATGGTTGGTGCCATAAGGTCCTGATGGCAACGCACGCAGTTCTCCTGAACAACATTCTTCCCGGGTTGGTGCATCCGGATCACCTGGGGTTCCATCCGGAAGGTGAACATGAACGCATGCCGGCTGCCATCCTTTGCTTTGTAAGCGTACTTGCGGAAGAAGTTGTCGTGCGGGACGTGGCAGTCGTTGCAGGTCGCCACTCTTGAGTGGCTGCTGTGTTGCCATGTGGCATACTGCGGGGCCATGATATGGCAGTTTACGCAGGTCGCCGGCTCGTCGGACAAATAGGAGGATGCCCGCGAGATGTGGACCGTCATCAGTCCCACTCCGCAAAACAACCCGAGCACCAGAATGACCGGAAGATTCCACCGTTTGGGAGGGCGTAGGAACTGGAGAATATCGCGGATGATGGAGGTGAGGCGCGTCATGCCGGGTCAAGGGGCAAATGAGAGTCCGGTTGAAGATGCGAATGATGAGGGATTTCCGCAAATGAATCAAGCTTCGTTTCCTCTAGAAACCGTATGGCGCTCTCATGGAGCGATACCACCGAATCATGCAGCGGACAAGGTTCGCGGTTGCCGCACCACCCAGGCCCAAATGGGCACACATCCGGCATACGGGGATCCTCAAAACACTGGACAATGTCGAGCAGTCGAATCGCTTCGGGTGACCGTGAAAGTGCGTATCCGCCTCCGGGTCCGGGAAGACCGGTGATCCATCCTGCCCGGCTCAGGATGCCGAGTATGCGGGAGCAGAGGGTTATGGTCATGGAGCGCTTCCGTGCAATCGCGCCCGCACTCATCCGCTCAGGGTAGTGTCGGGCCAGCAGGCTGCTCACCGCTATGCCATCGGAAGCCATCTTTCCATAGAAAAACATCACGTTCAACCATGTCCAATGACGGCTTCAGGAATCAATAACAAAAGTTAGAGATTGTGCCTGGTATTTCACCAACTGGCGCACGGATCAGAAGTGATCCGGCCAGACAGAGTCTCGTTGATTGTCTGGTCGGGTGCCCGCGTGAGGATCAAGGTCCGTCAGCGGAAGCCTTGAGTTTAAGCGGTTGGAGTATGGTGATGCGCGGGCCGTTCACCCGGATCAGAGCCTCATCCCTGAAGCGACCGAGTGTGCGTGAAAGCGTTTCACTGGTCACTCCCAATTTTCCGGCGAGCACTTTTTTTGTCATGGGAAGGTCGATAATGGCCGGGCATCCGGCTTCCGCGGCGGGGCAATGCCTGAGTAGCCATTCAGCCAATCGGCTTTCGATCGAGCGTTCTTTCACGTCCTGTAGCAGTTGAACCAGGTTTTTGAGGTGAACGCTCATGGTCGCGATCATATTCAGTGCGAGATCCGGGTGTTTCGTGATCCGTTCCCGGAAAGGGTTTTTGCGTATGAAGATGACCGAAGAGGGTTCAAGTGCCGAAGCGCTGACCGGAAACGTGCTCATTTCTCCGAGAGCCACTTCGGCAAAGCTTTGTGGTGCGCGGAAAATCGAGATGATCTGATGGTTCCCCTCGGGGGTTGTCCGATACACGCAAACCTGCCCGGATTGGACAATGTAGAATCCGTCCGCCGGTTGCCCTTCATGGAAGATAACTTCGTTTTTTTGAAGAACCCTGAGCACACAGCTTTCCGCCACCCGCTCGAGGTCTGCTGCGTTCAAACTGGAAAACATCCGGTTCTGCCGAAGGGAGGCCGCGATCGCGGTTTTCGGAGAGAGAGACCAGGAGTGGTTGGAAAGCGGCATGGTCAGATGGACACAATTCGATTGAGTGGGACAAATTGACCCTTTGCAGGTGGGCCAATGCGGATGCTGACACGTGGGACCAGCTGAGTCAACGTGTCCGGAAGTGGATGAATGTCAATTGAGTGCGGCTCAAATCCCAGTGGATGGCGATGCATTTGGATCGGTACGGGAATTGCATGGCAGAACCTATGAACATCAACTTCAATCGCTACACCGAAAAGTCGAGGGAGGCCGTGGTCGAGGCCCAGAATCTTGCAAGGCAACACAAGCATGCGCAGGTGGATACATGGCACTTGCTGATGGCGTTGCTCCGGCAGGAGCACGGAATTGTTCCCTCCCTGGTGGACAAGATCAACCAAGGTACGAATGCGATGATGCTCGCAGTCGAGCGGGAGTTGCAGCGTATCCCGACGGTGAGTGGTTCGGTGGATGCTCAAGGAGCGTATCTGGCGTCCTACTTGCAGGATGTGTTCAACCACGCCGAGAAGGAGGCGTCCCGGCTGAAGGACGACTTTGTAAGCACTGAGCACTTGTTGCTCGGGTTGATCGAAACCGGTCGTCCGGACGCGATCCGTGGAGTTTTCAAGACCTTTGGGCTGACCACCGATTCTGTGATGAAGGCGCTGACGCAGGTTCGGGGAAATCAGCGTGTGCAAAGCGAAAACCCTGAAAATTCCTACCAGGCATTGGAGAAATATGGTGAAGACCTCGTTGAAAAGGCCCGGCGCAACAAGCTTGATCCGGTGATTGGCCGGGATGAGGAAATCCGCCGCGTGGTCCGGATTCTCTCGCGCAAGACGAAGAACAATCCGGTGCTAATTGGTGAGCCGGGTGTGGGCAAGACGGCTATTGCGGAGGGACTGGCACAGCGAATCATGAAGGGAGATGTTCCGGAAGGGCTCAAGGACAAGACGATTTTCAGTCTGGATATGGGTTCGCTGCTTGCCGGGGCAAAGTACCGGGGCGAATTTGAGGAGCGCCTCAAGGCGGTTCTTCAGGAAGTGAAGGCATCGGAAGGCCGCAT
The DNA here is from genome assembly GCA_028704125.1 of Opitutales bacterium. Lineage (GTDB taxonomy): Bacteria > Verrucomicrobiota > Verrucomicrobiia > Opitutales > JAFGAQ01 > JAFGAQ01. The sequence continues at coordinate 4,665 of JAQVLM010000111.1, read as the reverse complement.
CATATTGTTTGTGGATGAATTGCACACGATTGTCGGAGCTGGAAAAGCGGAAGGTGCGATGGATGCGGGCAACATGCTCAAACCGATGCTGGCTCGTGGCGAATTGCACTGCATCGGAGCCACCACGCTGGACGAATACCGCAAGCACATCGAGAAGGATGCCGCCCTTGAGCGACGCTTCCAGACGGTCCTCGTGGATGAACCCACGGTGGAGGATTCGGTGTCGATCCTACGTGGTCTGCGGGAGCGCTTCGAGGTGCACCATGGCGTCAAGATCCAGGATAACGCTCTGGTGAATGCGGTGGTGCTTTCCCATCGATACATTTCGGACCGTTTTCTGCCTGACAAGGCGATCGATCTGGTTGACGAGGCCTGCGCCATGATTCGCACGGAGATCGACAGCCTTCCCACAGAGATGGACACGCTTAACCGGAAGGTGCTTCAACTTGAAATCGAGGAGGCCGCACTCCGCCAGGAGAAGGACAAGGCATCAAAGGAACGCTTGGATGTTCTCTCAGGCGAGCTGGCCAATGCCCGCGAGAAACTGGGTGAGCTCAAGCATAAGTGGGAGGATGAAAAGGCCCAGCTCAACCGTGGGCGGAAACTGCGTGAGGACATCGAGAACACCCGTCGCGAGATGGAGGCGGCTGAGCGAGCCTATGACCTCAATCGCCTGGCCGAACTCAGGCACGGACAACTGCCGCGTCTCGAAGCGGAGCTCGCCGCCTTTGAAACCAGCCAGCCGGATCATCAATTGCTCAAAGAGGAGGTGACGTCGGATGAGATTGCGGAGATCGTGGCGCGCTGGACTGGCATACCGGTCACCCGTTTGCTCGAGGGTGAGCGCGATAAGTTGCTGAAACTGGAGGAAATCCTGCACCGCAATGTGATCGGGCAGGATGAGGCGGTTACGCTCACCACCGAAGCGATCCTCCGGGCGCGGTCCGGCATCAAGGATCAGAACCGTCCGATCGGGTCGTTTCTTTTTCTTGGACCGACGGGCGTGGGAAAGACCGAGCTGGCCAAGACCCTGGCGGCCACACTGTTTGATTCCGATCAGGCGATGACCCGGATCGACATGTCAGAATACATGGAAAAACATGCGGTTTCCCGCTTGCTTGGGGCGCCTCCGGGATACATCGGCTACGAGGAAGGCGGGCAACTTACCGAAGCCGTGCGTCGCAAGCCCTATTCAGTGGTTTTGTTTGACGAGATCGAGAAGGCCCATCCCGACGTCTTCAATGTACTGCTTCAGGTAATGGATGACGGAAGGATAACCGACTCGCAAGGGCGAACGGTCGATTTCAAGAACACGATCATCATCATGACCTCGAACATCGGCAGTCGCTTCCTCCAGGAAGGTGTATCGGGTGGCGAAATACCGGAGAGCGTCAGGGAGTCGGTGATGACCGAACTGCGCCACGGATTCCGGCCCGAGTTCCTCAACCGGATTGATGATGTCGTGCTCTTCAAGCCGCTCACAATCGAGGAAATCGGCAAGATCACCGAGCTGCTGCTCGAAGACATCAACCGCCGTCTTGTGGATCGCCGGATCCGTCTGGAACTGACCGACAAGGCCAAGCAGTGGGTGAGCGAGCGCGGATATGATCCCGTCTACGGTGCCCGGCCGCTTCGCCGCTTTCTCCAGAAGCACGTCGAGACCGCGGTCGCCCGGCTCCTCATCGCGGGTGAGCTCAAGGATGGGCAGACCATTCGCCTCGACGAGCAAGATGGCGTGTTCACCCATTCGCTGACCTGAGTGGATAGCTTTCCCGCTGCGAGTGAGAAAAGCGGCTCATTGAGGACCCCTCGCCCTACCGGGTGCGGGGATTTCAGGCATGGAATATTCCGCTGACGTGAGATTGCCCGTTGTGGGTAGGGATGAGCGTCCCCGCTCATCCGCGTGGGTCCGGGGGGTTGCTGGCGCATGGGGCAGAAGAGGATGGCTGAAGCCACCCTTTCCTGAAGAGGGCTCACTGGATGTGAAGAAGAGTAGGGGGAGCAAATGCCTGCCATTTGATGGAATCGATCGAAGAAGGTCGCGAGCAGGGATGCTCCCGCTACAATGGATTGGAGAAGAGGATCTCACGCAAAGCCGCAAAGCCGCCAAGGGAAGAGAGATTTATGAGTTTCTGACCTGCAACGGTGCAGAGAGGACGAAAGGGGAGTATGGTGTTATTGAAATCTGTGGATGAGAAGAGCAGAATGTCGCGAGCAGGGGTGTTCCCGCTACAATGGGATCCGCTTCAGGTGGTTCAGAAGAGGAACTCGCACTTGATCCAGCCGGAGCGTCCCGGTTCGTTGATTTTTAAGGAGGGTGGAGGAAAGCCGGCGATGCTGGCCCCTCCGCGGCTGAGATGCTCCGCATAGGCTTTGTCGAGGAGGTTGTCGATCCCCAGTGAGATCTGAGTCCAGGGGGCGGGTTTCCACGAAAAATGGAAGGAGAACGTCTCAAACCCGGGGGTGCTTCCGAGGTCTTGTCCGACGATATTGCCCTGGTTTTTGGCGAAGCGGCTTTGTTCGTGGACAAAGCGCCCGACGAGTCCGGTCGACCATGTACTGTGGTTGTAGGTGAGGGCGAGAGTGGACTCGAGGGGAGGGAGTTGGGCGAGGGGGAGATCATCGGTGGTGTTTTCTCCTCTTACCCATGCGAGGGAAGCTTCTCCCTTCCATTTCCGGGAGAAGGTCCATCTCAGAGTGGCCTCGGCGCCGTAGGTGGACGCATCGACGGAGCGGGTGATAGTTGTGGATCGAAGCGCACTTCCATTTGGCATGGGCTTGGAATAGGCGTTTTGTATCAGGATGAAGTCATCAATGGTTCCCGCAAAAAGGGAGACGGCGAGGGAATGGCGGTCGCCCTGGTGGATCCATCCGGCATCCAATTGGGTGGTCTTTTCGACGCGGGTTTCAAAAGCGGATGGAGAGGCAGCGGATTCCTTGTTGAACAGTTCCCAGTAGTCCGGGAAGCGTTGGCTATGCCCGATGCCGATGTGCAATTTGGACTGGGCGCCGACGTTGGACTCGATGCGGACGAATCCGGATGGAAGCGTCTCGTCGCGCGAAAAGCGGGCGGTCGGGTTGGGAACCTGCATCATGCCTGCACTGACCTTTTCCCGGTGGTCTTCCGCCTGCCACACATCCAGACGGAAGCCGGAGATCAGGCGGGATGCGTCACTCCACTGCCATTCGTGCTCTACAAAGAAACCGTTGCTGGTGAAGCGGGCATCTTTTGTCCGTGGCATGGAGCGGTAAGGAGCCTTGGTTTCATCCGACGTTTTCCTGATGCTGTGGTCGTTTCGGTAGAAGTCGGCGCCCACATGAATAAGTGAGTCTGGAGAGGTGCGCATATCGACGGTAAACCTGCCGCCCCATGTGTGGCGATCGGGGTTGGACACAGCTCTCCCGGGCATCATGGGTGTCGGGGCGAATTTGCGCAGCGAGAAGTTGTCCATCACGTGATCCACGTAATTGGTGAACGCGTGAAACTCAAATGACTCCAGAAACCCATTTCTCTGATCTTGTTTGATGCGCAGACCGAGGTTGTTTCGGGCAAATTTGGTGCCATCCATGACGCGATCGGCATAGGCGGCTTCTCCATCGCTGAGAATGGCGCTTAGTTCGGCCAGCAGATTGGGAAGGGGGGTCCATCCAACGCCCACCCTCGAGTTCCAGCGTTCGTATTGTGAATGGACCTCCCCACCATTTCCATCGGAGTAATCGTCGGCTGAGGTCCGGTTGACAGCAAAATTAAGATATCCGGTTGGATTGCCTGCCCGGCTGATCAGGTGTTGGTCGTTGCGTCCAAAGCTCCCAAGTGTGAGAATGGCGGCTGAGTTCCATCGACTCTGGGCAAAGCGGCTGTGGTTTTGTTCGAAAAGGACCACCCCTGCGGTTGAACCGGGTCCGTGCATGACAGATTGTGGGCCTTTGATGACCGTTACCGCGTCAAAATCGGACGGGATTACATAGGCTGTGGGAGGATCCATCCGGTTTCCGCATCCACCGAGGATCATTTCACCGTCGAGGAGGATGCCGATACGGGATCCCGCCATTCCTCGCAAGACCGGGTCCCCATCGGTTCCGCCTTTGCGGATCATTGAAAAGCCTGGAATCGTCCGCAAGATATCGGCCCCATCTTGCGCCGGGAGGGGCTGGGCCGGGTATCGCGGATGGATGGTGGTGCGGAATGCCTGATCGTGTGCGTGCCCAATCACCGTGACCGGTTGCAGCTCATAGAGTTCCGGATCGGTGGCGAATCCGGCTGACGAGCTGATCAGAAATGCTACCAGCAGGCGGTTTACGGTTTGGCTGACAATCCTGTGTGGGTCAAAGGATGAATGCGGCATGACAAGGAATACTGTAGAGTTGTTGTCCGGATACCGTTTGATAGGGTCCGGTTGAATCAATCTACTCCGGTTTTGATTAATTTCCCTTGATCTACATCAATTCTATCATCCTTTTCGGCAATTGGCCCGGATTAGCCGATACCCTCGCCGTGGGACTTGTCAGTCTTCGACGTAAAGGATTCTCGAGCATTGGTCGCATGTGGCCAGTTCACCCATGCGTGCCTTTTTAAGCGTATCGTTGGAAACCCGCATGTGGCACCCGCCGCAGCACTGATCCCGCACTGGCACAATACAGGGTGCACGCTTTCCCTGGCTCTTG
>JAQVLM010000110.1 GCA_028704125.1 Opitutales bacterium | reverse complement strand
ATCCCGTATCGTCGACGCAAACCCATATCCAGTCAATCGAATGAACATTAAGATAGCCACGATCTCAACCGCCGCCTTTCTCGCGCTGAGTCCGGTCATCCACGCACAGGTCGATGAACGGCTTTCCGTTTCGGCGACTTACGCCTTCGAGTCCGAGTTCGTTTTCCGGGGCGTGCAGATCTCCGGCGACACCTTTACTCCCTCTGTGGAGGCTCGATACAAAGCGGATGAAAACATGGACCTGTATTTTGGTCTGTGGACTTCTTTGCCAGTTCAGAAGGTCTACAATAACATCAAGGAACATGAATACTACGCAGGAGTGACCTTTCCCGTATTCGATAACCTGAAGGTGGATTTGGGCGGAAGTTACTATCAATACCGCCCCTACACCGACGACTCGACAGTTGAAGGTTATGTTGGATTGACATGGGAAAGCCTGCTTTCGCCCGCCGTCTATTACTATTATGATGCGGACACCGAAGAATCCACAGTCGAGATCTCAGCCGGGTACACGATCCCCATCGATCTCAAGACAGGTTTGATCCTGGGCGGATATGCAGGGTATTCCGAGTTCGCAATGGACTCGAAGTATATCGGTTTGATGGCGGACCTTTCCTACAGCTTCACCCGTTATGCAAGGGCTACCTTCGGGGTCCGGATGGCTCATCTGGATCCGGAAGAGGATCTGTTGGACACCGATACCCGTTTGTGGTGGGGTGCATCGTTCACTGCCGGTTTCTGATTCCTTGAAACCGACACCCGTTTTTAAAACCGACACCCCCGCAGCCTGCGGGGGATTTTTTTCCGGTAATTCATTTTCGATGATTGACACGTGTCAGTCGATTCCCTTTCATCCTTTCTTTTTCTGAAATGAAGACAACTCTTGCTAACAAAGAATCCGTTACCCGCGAGTGGTTTGTGGTCGATGCTGCAGATCAGGTGTTGGGCCGCTTGGCAGTCCGGATTGCCAACGTGTTGCGCGGTCGTCACAAGCCCGTCTATACTCCGCATGCGGACAATGGTGATTTTGTGATCGTGATCAATGCGGACAAGATCCGGGTTACCGGCAAGAAGGAAGAAGACAAGCAGTATATGTTCTATTCCGGATGGCAGAGTGGTGTCCGCTATCGCAATGTGGCCGATTTCCGTGCCTCGCGTCCCGAGTTCATCATCCAGCACGCTGTTAAGGGGATGCTCCCCAAGAACAAGTTGACGGCCAAGATGATGAAGCGCCTCAAGGTGTATGCCGGAGCTGAGCATGAACATGCCGCGCAAGAGCCGAAACCCTTTTCGTTCTAATCCATTTTTCTGAATCATGTCGACCCTTACCAAAAAAGAGGAACCAGTATACGTCGCAGTGGGACGTCGCAAGACCGCCAGTGCGCGGGTGCGTCTGACTCGCGGGACCGGAGTCATCACGATCAACGGACGTGAGCTCGCTGACTATTGTTACACGGACGAGTTGGTCGGCGCGGTGAAGGCACCTTTCAAAGTGTTGGATCAGGAAGATGCGTTCGACGTGACCGTGCTTGTGGCAGGTGGCGGACCCAACGGTCAGGCTGCAGCGATTTCTCATGGTATTGCCCGTGCGCTCCAGAAGCTGGACATGGACAATCGGCCGGCTCTGAAAAAGGCCGGTTTGCTGAAACGTGATCCGAGGGAAAGGGAACGCAAGAAGGTGGGTCAACCCGGCGCACGAAAGAGATTCCAGTTCTCGAAGCGCTAATTGGACGCGACATCAGACGACCATTTCAAGACCCTCCTTTGGTATAATGCCAAGAGGGTCTTTGTGTTTTGAAGGTAGTGTCTGATCGGAATACCGGAAACAGAAACAAGCACAGGGAGGAAACAAATATGAAAGTTGGAATAATTGGAGCATCCGGATACTCCGGAGAGGAATTGGTGCGATTGTTGGCCCGTCACCCCGGGGTCGAACTGGCTGTTTTGACTTCGCGCCAGATGGCGGGGCAGCCTGCATCCAAGGTATTTCCGGTATTGCGCAACCGTTTCCCGGGTTTGTTGATCACGGCGTCGGATGCATCGACTTTGGCTTCGGATGGGGATATTGGTTTGTATTTCCTCGCGCTTCCACACGGTGTTTCGGTGGAGTATGCCAAACCTTTGCTGGAAGCAGGAAAGCACATCATCGACCTGAGCGCGGATTTCCGCCTCTCTTCTCTTGCACGGTACCAGGAGTTCTATGGCGAGCACCATGCTCCCGAGATGCTCGAAGCGGGCCGCTACATTTTTCCTGAGTTGGCGACGCCCGAACAGTTGCAGAATCCGTTGATTGCGTCACCCGGTTGTTACCCGACCAGCATTCTGATGCCGCTGATCCCGCTTGCCCGTGCGGGTCTGATCGATCCATCCCGGATCATTGTCTCGAGCATGAGTGGAGTGAGCGGTGCGGGAAAGAAAGTGGCGGACACTTATCTATACTGCGAGCGCAACGAAAGCGTGAAAGCCTATGGAATCCCGAAACACCGGCATTTGTCGGAAGTGGAGGAGCAACTCGAATTGGCTTTCGGCAATGGAACGAGGGTTCAGGTTCAGTTTATTCCCCATCTGGTTCCGATGACGAGAGGGATTGCTTCCACTATGATTCTCGAGCCAGTCGAAGGGGCGAAGCCGGAAGACGCCTATGGGGCATGGGATAAGGTCTATGGGGGTAAACCTTTTGTCGGGATTCTTCCGGCGGGCGAAACTCCGGACACCGCCGATGTGATCTACACCAATCGCGTTGATTTTTCGCTGACCGGGGATGCCCGAACCGGCCGTTGGATCGTGACTTCCTGTGTGGACAATCTGCTCAAGGGAGCCAGCGGACAGGCCGTGCAATTGATGAATTTGAAGTATGGCTTTGGAGAAACCACGGGCTTGGAGCCCTGACCGGTTTGTTAGCCTGATCCTATTTACTGAAACATGCAGCTATGAGTGCTTGGTCAATCGAATGGGTGGAGTCCAGTAACGGAGTGACGGATGCCAAGGGTTTCCGTGCATCGGGTGTCTCCTGCGATATACGGGGAAAGGGCAATGGCCAGCTCGACATCGGGATGGTCTATTCGTCTTCGCCTTGTGCGGTTGCGGGAACGTTCACCAGTAACCGTGTGAAGGCGGCTCCGGTTCTTCTGGATCAAAGCCGGGTGCGATCCGGGCGCCCGGTCCATGGGGTGATCGCAAACAGCGGTAATGCGAACGCATGCACGGGAGATGAAGGATATGCCAACGCGGAAGCCCAGGTGGCTTTGGCTGAGGGACTGTCGGGTCGGACAGGGGGAAGCTTCCTCGTTTGCTCGACTGGTCGAATCGGTCGGCAAATGCCCATGGACAAGGTGAAGAAGGGGATTCATGCCGCATGGGAGTCTCTGGGCGATGATGTTTCTCATGGACATGCGTTTTCCCAGTGTATCCTTACCTCGGATACCCGCCCGAAGCGTTGTGGCGTGATCCTCCGGAATGGTGCGCGTGAAGTGCGTATAGCGGCATGCGCAAAGGGGGCCGGGATGATCCGTCCGGACATGGCAACGATGCTTGCATTTGTTGTGACGGATCTCGGTTGCGAACAAGGCGATCTTCAAGGTCTCCTGAGTGAGGCGGTTGAGGATTCCTTCAACTCCATCACGGTGGATGGGGATATGAGCACGAATGACACCGTTCTTCTACTCGCGAATGGAGCATCCGGTGTTTCATTGGACGCCGCCGATGCCGAACTCCGTTCGGCTTTTCTGAAGGGCTTGTCGACGGTCTGTGAGCGTTTGGCCTACTTGATCGTCGGAGATGGAGAAAAGATCAGCAAGGTGGTGACGGTAAAGATCGTGGGAGCCCCTGATCGTGAATCGGCGCGGAAGGTGGCATACAGTATCGCGCATTCGGCACTCGTGAAATCTTCGTGGGCCGGATCCGATCCAAACTGGGGACGCGTGCTTTGTGCCGCGGGATACTCGGGTTTGCCCGTCAAGGAATCGGACATGTCGATGTACTACGATGCGTGTCCAGTGGTCAAAAATGGCCGGGTGCTCGATGAGAACCTTTCCCAATGGCGTGAGATCGTATCGAAGAAGGAATTCTCGATTGTGCTGGATGTGGGTATGGGGCATGCCGAGGCCCGTTTGCTGGCCAGCGATCTTACTCCCGAATACATTGAATTCAATATGCACGAATAGACGATGAAGCCTGAAAATCAGCATACGGACGCGATCTCAAAAGCGGATGTCCTCATGGAGGCCATGCCGTATCTTCAGCGTTTCCGGGACTCCGTTTTTGTGGTGAAATACGGCGGTGCGTTCATGGATGATCCGAATCCGGATCTCCGGAATCGCGTTGCGGCCGACATCACTTTCCTTTCTTCAGTGGGAATCAACGTTGTGGTGGTTCACGGAGGGGGTAAGGCGATCAGCCGGGCAATGGAGTCCGCCGGGATCGAAGTGGAGTTTCGGAATGGTTTTCGCTATACCTCGCGCGAGGCGGTGAAAATCGTGGAGAGCACCCTCAACGATGGGATCAACCGCGAAATCTGTGACATGATCTCTGGTTTTGGAGGGGTGGCACAGGGCATAAGGGGAAATGATGTGTTGCGCTGCAAACGCCAGGAGAAGGACGGACTCGGCAATCCGGTTGACCTTGGTTATGTGGGCGAGATCACGGGTGTTAGAACGGATCCGATCCGTGATGCGGTTGCGCATCGGCGGATTCCGGTGGTATCGCCGGTTGCTGTCGATGACAATGGCATGCCCTACAACACGAATGCAGATATCGCCGCCTCAAAAATCGCATCGGCGATGGGTGCGCGGCGTCTAGTGTTTTTGTGCGACGTCGCCGGGCTTCTGATGGATCCGAAGGATCCTTCCACGCTGATCTCTTCGCTGAAGGTCTCCGAGGTGGCAGGGCTTGTGGAGCGTGGGATCATCGGGAAAGGAATGCTTCCCAAGGTCGATGGCGCGTGTATGGCTCTTGGTGGCGGTGTTAAGCGTGTGCACTTTGTGGATGGCTACATGCCGCACAGCATTCTTCTCGAAATTTTCACCAACAAGGGTATCGGCACTGAGATCGTCGGTGCGCGGGATGCCTGAAATTGAACCTATTCTATCCTCATAACCGGAACTCCAACCGTGAACAAACCACGATATCTTCTCAAGGAAACGGATTTCAGCCTTCCTGAAATTGCCCAGTTGTTCGCTCTCGCGGCCGATTTCAAGCTGAACCGGGCCGGAGGAACCCCGGCGTTGCTCGCAAGACAGACTTGGGGCCTGCTCTTTTTCAAGAACAGCACGCGCACGCGGGTTTCGTTCGAGGTGGGCATTCATGAACTTGGGGGGCACGCGCTCTACATGGATACCCAAAACATGCAACTGAGCCGTGGTGAATCGATCGAAGACACGGCACGGGTGCTCTCCAGATACGTCCATGGGATGGTGATCCGGGCCTTCGAACACCGGTGGGTTGAGGAGTTTTCGAATGCGGGATGCATTCCCGTTATCAATGCGCTGACCGATTCCTTCCATCCTTGTCAGAGTTACACGGATGCGTTTTCGATTGCTGAGCGATTGGATCCTAAGGTTCCTTCCCCTGCATTGTTGAAGGGGCGTAAGTTGGCATACCTCGGGGATTGCGCTTCGAATATGGCACAGTCCTGGATCCTGCTGGGAGCTCATTTGGGAATGGAAGTGGTGCTGGCCGGACCCAAGTCCTATGCGCCGGATGATGGGATTGAGAAGGTCATCGAGTCCACCGGATTGGTTCCCTCCCACCGTTTTACGGAGGATGCAGGGGAGGCGGCCCGGAATGCCGATGTGGTGTACACCGATGTTTGGGTGAGTATGGGAGACGAGGCCGAAGCAGAGGAACGGCTGAATGCCATGGCTCCTTACACCGTGGACACGCGGCTGATGAAGCACGCGGCTCCCGAAGCCGTGTTCATGCATTGCTTGCCCGCACACCCTGGTCAGGAGGTGAGCCAGGAGGTGCTCGATTCCCCGCAGAGCATCGTTTTCGATCAGGCGGAGAATCGTCTGCATGTCCAGAAAGCCGTCTTAGCAATTCTGGGACTTTCGCATTCGGAAAAGGGTATTTGACGGCAGTCGAATCAGCGGAGATCATACGAATCGGAGATCTATTCCGAGCTAACCTTTATCAAGAAAACCTATGAAAATTGTACTGGCATATTCCGGCGGTCTGGACACGACCGTGATCGTCAAGTGGTTGACCGAGAAATACGACGCGGAGATCGTGACTTTTGCGGCCGATGTAGGGCAGCAGGAGGAACTGGATGGATTGGAGGCCAAAGCCAAACGCACCGGAGCTGGTAAGCACTACACGCTCGACCTCGTAGATGAGTTTGCGAAGGACTATGTGTATCCGATGGTCCGCGGCAATGCGATCTATGAGTGCCAATACTATCTGGGCACTTCGATTGCCCGCCCCCTGATCGCTAAAGCTCAGATCGATGTTGCCCGTAAGGAAGGGGCCACCCATGTGGCGCATGGTGCTACCGGAAAGGGAAATGATCAGGTGCGTTTCGAGCTTGCTTTTGCCGCTCTGGCTCCCGATCTGCAGGTGATCGCACCATGGAGAATGCCCGAGTTTCGCAAGTTGTTTCCGGGCAGAAGCGAGATGATTGAATGGTGCCGCGCAAACGGGGTTGAGGTCGAAGCTTCCTTGAAGAAGCCGTATTCGATGGATCGGAACCTCTGGCACATTTCCTATGAAGCCGGCATCCTTGAGGATCCATGGTTTGATCCCACGACTCCTGACAACCGCGAAATGTTCAAGCTTTCGGTGGATCCGTCGGAGGCTCCGGATACTCCGGAATACGTGGAATTGGATTTCGAAAAGGGTGATTGTGTTGCGATCAATGGCAAGCGTATGACGCCCCGTCAAGTGATCGAGCATCTCAATCAACTGGGCGGTCGCCATGGGATTGGTCGGGTGGATATTGTCGAAAATCGCTTCGTCGGAATGAAGAGCCGTGGAGTATACGAGACTCCCGGTGGCGTTATTCTGATGCAGGCCCACCGTCAGGTCGAAACCTTGACGATGGACCGGGATTTGATGCATCTCCGGGATAGTCTGATTCCCCGATACGGTGAGCTCATTTACAATGGGTTTTGGTTCAGTCCCGAACGCGAAGCACTCCAGGCCTTTATTGATAAGAGCCAGGAAACAGTGACCGGAACAGTCCGTCTCAAGCTCTATAAGGGAAATGTCATCACCGCTGGCCGCAAATCACCGCTCAGCATGTATGACGAGCACGTTGCCTCGATGGAAGGGGTGCTCAGCGATTATCAGCCTGAAGATGCGGGCGGTTTTATCCGTCTCAATGGCCTGCGCTTGAAGATGCGGACCCGGCAGCGGAGTCAGCAGGGTTGATGCTGTCGGCTCAGGCATTCTCTTGATCGGACTCATTCGCCAGCGGGATTCTGTTTTTGATCTCGCGGGCGTGTTCGATCACGGTTTCCAGATCGGTCATCCTTACCGGTTTGCTCAGGTAGTCATCCATGCCCGCAGCCATGCAAAGGTCGCGGTCGCCCTGCATCGCATTTGCGGTCATTGCGACAATCCGCACTTTATTCCCATGGGTTGCCCGGATACGGCGGGTGGCTTCATATCCATCCATCTCGGGCATTTGGCAGTCCATGAGGACAACATCGAATGACTTTCGGGCCACCATGTCGATGGCCTGTTGCCCGTTGGATGCACATTCCGCTTCCACCCCAAGACGGCGCAGCTGCATGACTGCAACCTTCTGGTTGGTCGTATTATCCTCCACGACCAACGCGTTCATGCCCGTAAACATTTTCTTGGGAGAGCTGGCACGGCCTTCGGAAGCCGGGGCGTTTTCTTTTGGTTCCGAACGGGTTGCATCGATCCGACCAAGAGCGGTATGGATTTCCCGTGCACGGATGGGAAACATGAGCAGTTGGTCGATTCCGTGTCGAGTCAAGGTTTCACGATTGATTCGGGTGTCTGTGTTTGTGAGCAGGACCTTGAGTGCTTTCGCCTGGAGACCGGATGCACTTTGCAGCGAGTCACAGAATGAGAGGATTTCGTTGGAATGGGCTTCGGCTCGCAAGAGAATCGCATCGAAGTGCTGTCCAGCCTCCCGGGCTTGCGTGATCGCATCGGCCAGGTCCGTTATGGATCGGGTTCGGGTGATCAAGGCTCCTTCCGCTTCGAGGTGTCCGCTGATGGCCTGAGCGGTTGGCTCCGAGGGTTCGAGCAAGAGGATCCTTTTCTCTGGATAGCGGATGGGTCGTGAATTGTCTTCCGCTGGTTTAAGGGGAATACGGAGCTCAAACAATGAACCTTTCCCAGGATTGCTGGAAACTGTGATCTCTCCTTCCATCAGGTTGGCAAGGCGTTGGGATATTGCCAAACCGAGTCCTGTTCCTCCGTGTTTGCGGGTAGTCGACGAATCGGCCTGATGAAAGGGTCGGAAAAGATGGCGGATTTTATCGGGTTGGATTCCGATACCGCTGTCTTCGACAGCAACGCATAGGAAGGGGTCTCCGCTTTCGCTTTCCAGCGTGTCCACTTTGATCACAACCGATCCTTCA
>JAQVLM010000109.1 GCA_028704125.1 Opitutales bacterium | reverse complement strand
GGTTCTGCGGCTCCTTCGAGCTTCGGTTCAGGAGTCTTTTATGAAACGGATCCAAGTTTTCAGATCTTTTTCCGGGAGGGAGCAACGGGATTCACCCCCCCCACAGGGAGCGGATACCCCTGCTCATCGCGAGCCAACGCCATCCCAGTTTTGACCGCCATCGGCAACAAGACCGTGCAAGTGGGACAGCCCATTACCTTCACCATTCAGGCAAGCGATACCGACGAAGACACCCTGTCGTATGCGGCGACCGGCAACACACCCTGACAATTGAACAAACCAGAGCCTCGCTTAGTCCGCTGCGTCGGCACCGCTTGCCACGAATTCCAATGGATCGGCATCCGCATCGCTTGCCTCCACTGTGATCGAGAGGGGTTGTCCAGCTTCAACACTACGGTTGCCGATCAGATCCATAACCGGAGCATGGTTGGGCGTAAGCCACTCATCCGCCCCGATATCATAACCGGCCCCTTGCGGACGCACATCGCACTCATGGTCACGGGTCAGAGCGGCAATGGTCGCACCTTGATCCACCAGGGTCTCCACGCGCGAAGCGAGCCGCAGGTCTCCGGAAGAAGGAGCGACAAACCACCCGACCTGGGCGTTTGTCACGTTATGACTGAGCGTGGCGGACGCACCATCCCGCTGCCGGATCAACTTGTTGGTGAGGTTATTCCGGATAACATTTCCGGTGGACGCGGCAAACCGGTATTCGATCGCATTATCATATGTGTTCGCGAAAAACACCGTATTGTTGTAGACTTGGGCGTTGTCACAGGTCTCAAGGGCAATGCCTACATCCGCATACCCTTCGGTCGTGTCGTGGTAGATCATGTTATTGCGAATGATTCCCCCATGATGCCCCGATGATCCAAGCCCAAAACCGACACCACGGTCGCAGTTGATGATAGTGTTGTTTTCGACAAGCGTCCCCGTCGAGAAATTCCAGAAATGCACGGCATGTTCAGCCACCGTCACAGATGGACTCTTTATAGACTTGAAAACGTTGCCCCGTATCACCCAATTGGTGCCGCGGTGGACATCCACTCCCCCAATGTAATACTGTGGCCCAATACCGGCTGTATATTCAAACAGACAATTCTCCACCAAACCTTCATCACAAGTCACAGATGGAGTGCTGCCATCAAATGCCCCCTTCAACATCTGCTCGCGGGTGTCCTGAAACCGGACGTTGCGCACCACGATCCGATCCGCACCCGGACTGAGCTGAATCCCATGGTAATAGACATCACGGATCGTCAGGTTTTCGAAACGGCAATCGTTGCCCGCCACCCAAAAACCATGAGGGACAGATGCATCATGCATTCCCCTTCCCCGGACAATCACCTCATTCCGGGTAGAACCCATCCCAATCACGGATACCCCGTTGGCATGGACCCACAGGGCATCCGTCAGAGCATAGTCACCCGACTGAACATAAATGGTCAACGGGCCACCGGCGTCATTCACCGACTCCACGGCGGCGCGCAACGCCGCCTCCGTGCCGACCGTGACCTCCTGGCCAAACGCACCCCTTGCGCACACCAACACCACCATCACGCCTAGACGCACCAACGGAAACCGGATCATATCTACCTGTGTAACAAGGATTTTCGAGCTCACATTTGCCAGCAAATGACACCCGCTAAGAGCAGCCTCAAAAAAGCAGAGTGGCATGCGCAATACGAGCCAAATTGACTTGGGACATGCGGGGACATCCCGAATCCAACCCACAACACAGATTTCCAATCGCCACCCCAATCATACAATGGAGTCAGGCTGGATTCCGAAAATCCATCAACCCGGAGGTTTGGATATCACTGCGGGCCCATCCCCTGCGGTCTTGTGGTATTTTCCGGACACCTTGTCGCGTTCGTACTTCGTAAACCCTTTGGCGCTCAGGTTCTCATTCGAAAGAAGGTTGCGCGCACGTCCAGCGGTGTAGCGCACCCCGAGATTCGGAGCCGCATAAACCCGCCGCACCCGATCCCCGGTAATGGGATGGGTGGCCAGTTTTTCGGTCATCGGATGATCCCATTCAAACAGATCACCTTCACTGCCATCCTCATGGATAATCTGATAAAGATATGTGGGCATGGTTCGGATCTATTGGGTTGCGTCTCCTGCAGAAATCGAGCGGTTCGCCATCCTGCGGCGTTCCAATTGTTGCCGGTAGGTGTTTTTGTTGTAATCCCCGCGACTGAAAAACTTCTCCAGCCAAACATAGAGACAAATGAAAAGATAGCGGCTCCCCTGCTCCTTCATCTTCAACTTAGCGACACCTGCCTTGCGGTTCCGCCAGGTAATCGGGACCACGGTCCAGGAATACCCGCGAACAATCGCTTTAAGCGGCAGCTCGACCGTCAGATTGAAATGGGGGGATATCAAGGGCCGGCAGCCATCTATCACTTCCTTGCGGTATGCTTTGAACGCATTGGTCGTGTCGTTGAGGCGGACGCCAAACATCACCTTAATGAACAAATTGGCCATTCGGTTCACCAGCCATTTAACCTTCGGATAGTCGTAGACCGCACCTCCTTTGATGAAACGACTGCCAAACACACAGTCATATCCATCCTTCAAACACTTCCAATACTGAACCGCGTCGCGCGGGTCATCGGATTCATCCGCCATCATAATGGCAACCGCATCACCGGAAGCGTGATCCAAACCCGTAATTACCGCCCTTCCGAATCCGTTCAAACCCTCATTCTTAATTGGCCGCAGCGTCGGAATACCATCGCACAACTTGCCCAAGAGCGCCCAGGTGCCATCCGTGCTACCATCATCCACCACCACCAATTCGTGAGGGACCGCCTCATCATGCAGGCACACATAGAGGTGAGTGAGCGTCTCCTCGAGGCTGCCTTCCTCATTGCGGGCCGGCATCACAATCGAGAAAAGCCCCAAGGGGACCTTATCCGTTTCACCGGAACCCGCGACACCGTCATTGTTCTGCATTCCACTGCCCATATCGTGCAGCATTCAACACGTTGTACTCGCAGACTCAATACTGAATCCACCGACTCACTCGGCCAAACGCAGCCAGTCGGGATGGGATTCCGCGTGAATTGCAATCTCTTCCAACAGCGATTCCATGGCCGTCTCGGGCTTCCAGCCCCAGGTTTCCCGCGCAAGAGCAGCATCCATCACCATCCAGGGAATATCAAACGGCCTTTCCACCGTGGAAGCCTCAACCTCCCGTTTTCCAAAGCGTTGGGAACACCAGTCACTCAACTCCGCGAGGGACAGACTGATACCCGTGCCTCCGCCCAAATTCACGATCCGGGGAACGGATCCCCCCTCATGCCGCATCTGCCGCATCATCAGACCCACCAGATCCCCCGGGTGAAAAAAGTCCCGCACCTGATTTCCGCTCCCGCCAAACCCAATGTATCGCAAGGGCATACCCGAACGCCATGCATGAATCCAAAACGAGACAATCCCCTGATCCGCACGGCCGAACTGCCCGGCCCCGGCCATCACACCGCAACGGTTGATCCAAACAGGGAAATCAAAGGCCTGTCCATACTCGAGGGCGAGGAGCTCCGCGGCACGCTTGCTGGTGCCATAAAGCGACAGCGGTGGCTCAGCCGGGAATGACTCCGACACCCCGTCCCCACTCACGCCGCACACCGAACAGGAGGCCAGATCGGGAACAAAACGCCGACCCTCTACTTTCATGGGCAGGGAGGCCAAAGGCTCCACTCCATACACCCGGCTCGTGCTCAACAGAATAAAACCCGCCTTACGCGCCCGACAGTACTCCAGCAGCTCAATGGTCCCCCCAAGGTTGTGTTCCAATAGCTGCCGACTGCTCGTCTTGCCATCCACTCCAGCCATCACGGCCGGATTGGCCGCTGCATCCACCACCCAATCCACATCGGGAAGGGCTTCAAAATCGCTTCGCATCCGGATGTCCCCATGATACAAACGGACCCCCATGTCCTTGAGGCGTTTCCGGTTCGTTTCACTTCCTGATCGTATCAGGTTGTCAATTCCAACAATCTCGACTTCTTCATTGTCGCGACGCAACCTTTCGACGAGGCTTGAGCCCACAAAACCACAAACTCCGGTAATAAGAATCTTCATCTTTTCAATAGCACGCATTAAACGCTTTTATCCTTGCGAATAAAGCGTATTCTCCCTGTTTTGCCCATCCCTTCACCGCATCCGAACCCCATGGCTTCGAATTCCCGCAAAAACGTTTTCCTTCTGAGATCTCCGGTCGACCTTTCTCCGGAGAAGACCTGGGATCTGTTTACCCGGCACTCAACCCATGTCAGGCTGCAGCCCCCATGGATTCCGTGTCACCACGAATCTTACCACCGTTCCGCCTTTGAAGGGGCCCAATCGCTCTCCCACGAAAAGAAAGACCCCCTCCTGAAGGGACGCTGGCTGAAGAGAATCGAGGCGATGAGAAAAGGGTATCTGATCGTTGAAAAGGCGCTCAAGAGCCCCATGCGGGAATGGAATCATTGGCGCCAGTTTCTGCCCGGAGAGGAGACCTACGCCTGCATCATTGAAGACCGGATCGAATACCGGCCTCCACTCTTCCACCTTCCCCGCTTCCATAAACGCATGGAACGCCAGCTCCTCGACCGCTTCCGTTACCAATACCGGACGCTCCAGGAAGACCTTGCAATTGTTCAACGCTGGAATCCCCGGCCCCGCCGCATCCTGCTCGCCGGCGGATCGGGAATGATCGGGTCTGCCCTCCGGTCCTACCTTCAGACATGGGGCCATCAGGTCAGCATCCTCTCACGCACTCCATCTCCCGCGCATCTTCCATGGGATCCTGACAACGATATCCTGCCGGCTTCGTCTTTGGAGGCCCAGGATATCATCATCAATCTCGCGGGATCCACCATCGCCCGCCGATGGACCCGCAAGTCAAAGACACAAATCCGAGATAGCCGGCTCAAGGCCACCCGACTGCTCTCGCGTGAAATCGCCCGGCTCAAGTATCCACCCGAGCTCTTTGTTCAAATTTCAGGCATCGGGTATTACGGCATCCAGACATCCGGGCAGGCGGACGAGAAGGCCCCCAAGGGAGAAGGTTTTCTCTCCGATCTCTGCGAGGAATGGGAACAGGAAGCCCGGAATGCCATTCCCTTCGTCGAGCGATTCGTGTGCCTGCGCCCCGGGGTTGTGATCACCCCACTCGGAGGCGCCCTCGCCAAGATACTGCCCGTTTTCAGAAGTGGCCTCGGAGGCCCTATCGGAGACGGCTCACAGTCCATGTCCTGGATCGCATTGGACGATCTGCTCAGGATCTTCACCTTTATTATTGGAAACCCCAAGGTCGCCGGCACCGTGAATGCAACGGCACCCGAACCCACCACCAATCAGGGATTCACCCAATCCCTCGCTGCGGCACTGGGCCGTCCGGCATGGATGAAGGTTCCGGCAGCCGCCATGAAACTGGCTTATGGAACCATGGTCAACGAAACCCTTCTTGCATCCCAGTCCGTTGTGCCGACTCAGCTTCTGGAACAAGGTTTCTCCTTTGCCCATCCGGATATCCGGTCCGCTCTCCAATCTCTGCTTCCCGAAAACACCAAAGTCTGAGCTCACCGATGAAAACAACTGTGAGCTTTCCCGCTCAATGGTGGACTTCCATCCACAACGAAAGGTTTCCGGCCGATGGAAGACCCTCCAGTTGAATCCTGAACCGGTTGACATCGGAAAATCTCACTTGCGTATCCCGAAGGTGCGAGGGTCCGCCGGATACCTTGACAAACTCAAAGCTGCCAATCGCAACCCCTTCGGGCTTTCCTGCCATGGAACCGGTCCCCAAATGAACCCGCCACTCCTGGCCGGTCCGGTCAAACAGAGTAACCGCTAACGCCGATTCACCGGCCGGAGGATCTCCCTCCAAACCGATCCGGATGAATCCATTCCGCGGAAATCCCCTGACGCCACATTCCATTGCGGGCATGCTACCGGACGAAACCTCCTTCCAACTCAAAATCACACCCATCCTCCCGGGATGATCCGTACGGTCTACCTCCGACCGGGCTTCCAAGCCACCTGACACAGCCCACAAAGCATCCGCTCCTTCCCGGGAAGGATTCTCAGGGTTCTCCCTCGCTGAATCGACCCCATCCCCAAGCGGCAACAACTGCCAACCCGAGGGACCCTGATTCATCCGATCTCCCTTCAATCCGCCCTCGCGGATCAAAAACACCGCATGGCTCTTTCCCGAATCCCCCAAAGCCTCCGGTCGATCCGGTTGCCATATGACCGATTGGGTTCGGGCGCCGTCCACAGCGATTCGGGGAGTCCGGTCAAAGGACAAGGGCACGCTAACATCCACATGGCCCATCGAAGCCAATTTCAGTCGATCACCCACCCGACGCCCACCCGTGAGAATGGCCCCAGCAACTGCTTTGGAGGAAAAATTCCAAACCCGGATTGTCCCCAGTTCCTCGACACCTGAATCAACCCGCATATCCAAACCCGATGGGCTCCAACATCCGGAGACGCTGTCCGGCAACAGCTCCATGACAACCGGGCTACCCTCCATAGCGAAACCAAATGTCGAAAATGAATCCGAAAGGGTTTGACCGTCCGACGCAGTCCCATCCGCGGAATCCGCTCCGCCCGCAGAACCCGTCCAGCCCGACGCATCCAGTCCGCCATCGGGCTCCGGATCGCCGGAGCTCACCTCCGACCCGATGGAATCACCAGCATTCCGATGCCATCCACCCCCCACCGAATCCCATGCAAAGGGAAGATCACCACGAGATTCCGGTGTATGCGAGGCGTAGGATTGGGACGCGCTCAGAACATCGGAGCCCGATACCCCTTCCCACCCGTTCCGGGGTTCCGTTGAACCGCCCGTTGGAAGCGCATCCATAGACTCACCGGACCCGCCATTTCCCCTGATGCGAATTTCCTTCACAAACCGGGACACGGCAGGAGGCAGTTGTTTGGATTCGGGATCGGACAAGTGGAGCATCACCAAACCCACCGGACGGCTCGCAAAGACCCGAAGGGAATCCATCAACACCTGCGCCTCATTTCTCCCAGATGAGGATACGCCGGGCTCGGAAATCGAGAGCCAGAGGGAAAAATCCCGGATTTTCACCCACTTTTTCAATCGCGCACCCTCCCAAACCGACCGCTGCCAATCGATATGAGCACCCGACACAGGGGCACCCCCTGCACAGGCAAACAGCACGGGTCCATCCCCATACCAATACAGGCCCGACATCAGCGCCAAATCCTGAACCGGAGAGGGATACAGGCTCATCGTGGCCACCCGCACCACTGCCATTTCGTCGCCGGCCGCCAGTCCCAATGCGACCGCTTTGACCGAGGCTATCCAACCCGCCAGAGATTCAGGACCGCAGGAAACCGGCACTCGAA
The DNA here is from genome assembly GCA_028704125.1 of Opitutales bacterium. GTDB lineage: Bacteria > Verrucomicrobiota > Verrucomicrobiia > Opitutales > JAFGAQ01 > JAFGAQ01. Next base: position 1,264 of record JAQVLM010000109.1, on the reverse strand, counting down.
TGATATAGGCATCCGTGCGGCCCGCATTCTCCCATGCGTAGTCCTTCGCCCGGATGTATACCTGATCGAGGTTTTTTTCCGGATCCCGGAAAGCCGATGCATCGAGAAGCACCGCCCCCTTGGTCTGCAAAACCCGGACCCGGTCAAAAATGGCAAAACCCGCCTCTCCCATGCGGGAATCCACTACCAACCAATCCGGACACCCCGATCCGGAGGCCGGAAAAAGCGCTGATTCCAGTTCAGCCGACAACGGTTTGTCGATATACAGACCATACTCCATGGACCAGACATGGAACCCTGGCATCCCCGCCAACAGAATCCAAAGCCACACCCGGCGGAAGAGCTCATTCCGGATCTTGGCCATCGTCACCACCATGGTTCATGCATCCCCGCCGGTTTCATCCAGGCTCATCCCCCATTCAGGAGCCGGACAGGAATCCCCGCACGGTGCATATGCGACTTGGCCTGAGGGATGGTATAGGTTCCGAAATGAAAAATTGAAGCCGCCAACACGGCATCCGCCCCTCCGAGCGTTACCGCATCCACCAGATGGTCCAGATTTCCGGCTCCTCCAGACGCAATCACCGGAACCTGCACCGCATCGCTCACCGCACGGTTCAATGCATTGTCATACCCATCCTTGGTGCCATCACAATCCATGCTCGTGAGCAAAATCTCGCCGGCGCCTCTGGCCACAACCTCCTTAGCCCAACGGACAACATCCCATTCCGTTGGATTACGCCCACCATGGGTATAAACCCGCCAACCTCCGGAAACAGCGTCCCGCTTTGCGTCGATCGCCACTACGATACACTGGTTCCCAAAACGCTCCGAAGCCTGATTCACCAATCCCGGATTCTGAACAGCGGACGTGTTGAGACTCACCTTGTCCGCTCCAGAATGAAGCATCGCCACAATATCATCCAAAGTCCGCAATCCGCCACCCACCGTCAAAGGCATAAAACACTCCGACGCCGTCCGCTCGACCACATCATGCATGATGCCACGGTTGTCACTCGATGCCGTGATATCCAGGAACACCAACTCATCCGCTCCCTGCTCCTGATAAGCCTTCGCGATATCCACCGGGTCACCGGCATCCCGCAGCTCCAGAAACCGGATCCCCTTCACAACCCTTCCGGCAGTGACATCGAGACAAGGAATAATACGTTTAGACAGCATAGATTGAAAATAATGGTTGAAATACGTTCCGATAAAACTCTAAATTGCAACTTCTATTCAAGGGCATGCGGTAACGCTGATT
>JAQVLM010000108.1 GCA_028704125.1 Opitutales bacterium | reverse complement strand
TGTGGATGCATCATACTTGAGCAGTGAGAACGGGATGTCGGGGGGATTGTTGAATGGAACGACGTTCGCACTGTTGCAGATGACAAAAAAAACCTGACCGGTGTTGGTGTTGCGGAACCGGACCAACAAAGGCGGAGACGGAAACCGGATCAACTGGTTTCCGGATGTAACCGATCCCCTATAGTCAAACAGCCATTCGAAATCCATGGTCCGTCCATCTTCTGAAGCTGCTTCGAACTGCAGGATCTCGATGGACTTGTCCATTGAGCATACAAATGAGCGGTCGGACTTTTTCCAGAAACTCAAGGGTAAACGGTTGTCGGTCGGAAAAGCCACATCTCCGAGTCCCCTGAATGGAATGATGTCGACCTGAATGCGCTCGATTTGCGAGGTTGTGAGCGTTTCTTTCAGGTTCTCCATCCATTTGAGCATGATGGGATGTGTGTTTTGGAAGGTGTGGGCGGGACGTTCTCCTGTAGGGGAATATTGAAGAAAGTAGATGGGTGCTTCAGCGATCGGAAGCCGGGAGGCCGCAAGCCATTCCCGATAGGAGGTTTCGGCCTTTTCGAGACGCAGTGATGTGTTTTGCCTCAGGTCAATAGCCAATTTGTCCATTTCATCCCGAACGGATCGAATGCGCTCCTCAAAGCCGGGTATCAAATGTCGGGCCATCACTTCCCCCTCGAGTTTGGCCAGCGTGACATTCAGATCCCTTAGCAGTCCTTGTTGGGTCTTGACCCACTCCGTGAGAATCGCCACGTCCTCCTTGGGGGCTTTTGATGGGCTGTTCTGGTTTTGGAGGAGATAGGCTCTTGCGGGAAGGAATTCATTGCCGGCGAGAATCGCGCCTATTTCATCCAGTGGATTGGCAGGGGCCGTGGTGCCTGAAACGGGTTCCGCTTCCGTTGAAACTGAAGTGTTTTCGACCGGCGTGGCTACTCGCTTTACGGATGCCGGTGAACGGGATTGGTTGATGAAGGATAATACACGGGGAAAGGAAATGACCAGAAAAGCGGCCATCAAAATCCCTGCCATCACGAGAGCGATGGCGAGAAACGGCTTGGACTTGCGTTGCTGAAGATCAACTGAGGATTCGTCGAAGTTGACTTCAGGAATGATAATCGGCGGCTCAGTCGATTCATCCTTTGCAAAGATGTCGTCCAGGATTCCTTCCGGATGGAGGTGTCGGGGAGGGGCGGACCCATCTGCCAGATCCCCTTGTAGGATGGGGGTCGAATCCTGGTCGGAATCAGTGGCCGAATGCGGTTCTTTTACGGAAGAATCGGGTGGCGGATCCTCCATGGGGGTGAGTCGCACCGTGGTCGTTCTGACGATGGCAGGATTGGGTTCCGGGCTGCGGTTTTCGGTGGCCGGACGGCTGGCGGGGTTGAATAAATCAACGATCTGGTGCGCCCAACCCTCAGGAAGCGGCATGGCCGGGATCATGGGATCTTGTATCCATCCAATCCAGGTGAACGTTGTTGGATTGTCGCTTTCGGAGAGGCAGGTGGTGAATGGATAGGCCCAATACAGCGCGGAATTAAGGGTTGCCTGGCTTTCGAGAAACACTTGGAGCAACGTATTTTCCTGTCTGGCTGGAAAAGGAAATACAAGGGGGCCGGAAAGATTGAATGGAGTCTTGGGATCGGCCTGTTCGCCTTGGAGTTTCTTCCATGTGGAGGCTGGTTCGGCTTTGGCGATGAATCCGAAGGGTTCGGATATGGCTTTTGCCGGTAACGGGTTCCGGGTTTCCTCCCAGTTTGTGATCCCGGACCAGTGCCTGACCCAGCCATTCCAATATAGGAATATCGCCGATGGCGGGCATGCCGGCAACTCGGCGGGATCGAAGATGAGGTGGTGGGCAATGTGATTGGGCCGTCCCGTTGCATCGTTGCCCGAGGGTCCAATGCGGGTTAGAATGTGGTGTATTCCGTCTCCGAGCGTGCAGGACCAGAAGCGATGGATCACCGGCCGGTGACTGGCCGCTTTTCCGAAATCATAGGAGCTTTCTTTCTCGAGGAGAGTCGAAAGCGCTCCTGACACCCCTGGAGATGCTGCAACTGTCTGAAAACCAGAGCGTCCGGAAAGAATCCCGGTTGGGTAGCTGGTGTAGATCAATTGTTTTGGCATCCCCGTCTATTACACGAGTTTATCGAGTTGGCCCGTTATTGGCTTTTGAACAGGTATGCAGACCAGAAGCGGGGTTTCAAGCAAAATGGCCGGTTGTCAAAGATCCGGTCTTTGGGCGATCCGGTTTTTGAGTGCCCGGTCGATATAGTCTTCTTCATCATCGTCGTTGCCGGAAGGGATTTCAAAACTGCCGTCCATGTGTGGATTGCTCGTCATGCTTTCCGGTTCCGGTTCAGCATCCCTCAGGATAATCTCGCCAGTGAATTTGCCACCGGGTTTGATCTCAATGGAGGAGTAGGTGACTTTTCCTTCGATTCGCCCAGTCGATAGGATGGTGATGTGATCCGCAACAATCAACTCTCCTTCAAAGCGTCCCCCGATTTCGGCATGTTTTACGGACCCGTTGCCCCGGAATGAGCCGGTTTCGTTGATGATGAGGCTTTGGACGTCTGCGAGTTCGGCGGAGAGATTACCGTCCAAAACCAGTCGTTCACAGTTTTCGATACGGCCTTCAACCGATATGCCGTAACCGATGATCATCTGTCTTTCTGTCTGTTGGGTCACAAGAATCCTTTTTTGGGGTGCTTGATCGAGAGGTATGATGGAATAACGTCCCGTAGGATTGAATGTCCGATCAAGGCAGTATTCCAATGCTTTTCATACAACTGCTGAGGTAGGGGATCAATTGTTTTTTACGACTCACCACGTCCTTCATCTCAAATACTCCGTGTTCCTTGGCCCTCGGATAAGAAATCGATTCCACCAGAGAGGCGTCGCCGGTGATAAGGAAGAGGGAATCCTGATGGTTGATGTCAGTTACCAGCAGCCCGGAGAAGGTCAGGTTGTTCTTTCTCCTGTAGCTTTCGAGGGTGCGCATCAGGATGTCGTAGCGTTTCCAGAGATTGTCAAAACCGAGTTCTTCGATCTGCGAAACGGAGAATCTCAGGTTTCCATGGTCATAGGTCTTGCAGTCCATGAGGATGATCTTTTCCGGATCGTCTTCAAGTAACACGCTTCCGGAATTGAAAATGAGATGGGCAAGCTCGGATGGATCGGTCTTCGCGATCGCCGAGAGCCAGGATAGGTGATCCCGGTCCGTCGATGTTGTTGTCGGGCTGTTGAGGTGCAGTGTGTCCGATATCAATCCCGCCATCAATAGCCCGGCGGTTGCCGGATCAGGTGTCAATCCGCTGCGCCGGAAAAGATCGGCCACGATTGTCGAGGTGGACCCCACCGGTTGATTGATGAACAGCACGGGTTGCTCCGTTCCCGGGTTTCCGAGGCGATGATGGTCGATGATTTCGACGATTTGAACCTCACGGGCTCCATCAACGGCTTGACTCATTTCATTGTGGTCAACCAAGGCAATACGTGTTTTGACGGGGCGCAAAAGGTCGGACTTGGAGAATACCCCGATGAGCCTGTCGTCTTCTCCAATAACGGTGTAAAGCGGCGCCACTTGCTCCAGAATCCTTCGTTTGACCATGCTCAGCGTGTCCGACTCGCGGAATGAGTGCGCCACCGGGTCCGCAATGTGCCGTATGCTGGTCGCCGAACGGATGATCCAGGATGTCGTTGCAGTGTCGTAGGGACTCACCACCAGACTGATACCCTTGTCGATGGCACGTTCTATGATGTCTTTTTCCACTTTGAGGTTTCCGGTGATCACCAGCAGCCTCACTCCCAGCTGAATGCTCTTTTCCTGAATGTCCCAGCGGTCCCCGACCACGACGATACTCGATTTCGCAGGAATGGTCTTTTCGTCGTGAAACAGATCGAAAGAACGTATGTCCATTGCCCCTACTCGAACGAACAGCTCCTCCTCCCTTTCCGTGTCAATGGAATGAATCACCTTGGCTTTGAGCGCCCGGATGATATCGGAAACCCTGCTCCGGACCCTTCGCATTTCAAGGGGATTGCGCACTTGCGGCGTGAAATATTGACCCAGATGAAAGATCGAAATCAGTCCCTTGAGATGATCGGCTTCGTCCACCACCGGAAGCGCGCGAAAGTCATACTTATCCATGGCTTCAAGTGCTTCTGAGCAGGTGTCAGAAAGCTTGGCGCAGTGGGGTTTGCGTTTCATAATATCCCGGACTCTCGGCGTGACATCTCCGATGAAAACCGGAAGTGGCACTCCAAAGCGCTTCAGGACGGCATCGATGCGTGGGTTGGAGTTGCCGCACCGTGCAGCGACGTAGCCGGATTCTCCGGTCGCCTGTTTGTAGGCGGCGTATCCGATTGCCGAACAGATGGAGTCGGTATCGGGGTTCTTATGTCCGATTACAAAAATGGTATCTTCGATCGAGTGGAATTCTCCGGGCATGGCAATCAATATGAGAGATGCCGGTTCCGGTGCAAGCCGGGAAAGGGGTTCTGCGGGGTAGTTTGAATCGTTTCGCATGGATGGCGTGTTCCCGCGCCGCTCCGATGCCTTGGCGTCTTCAAAGAAAAACCTGTGTCGGCTTGCATGGGCCTTGGTGATCGGCTACCATGACTCTTTTAACCATCTTTGTTTTCAAAACGTGTTCTGTTATGAAGCATTACTTCCTCAAAATGATCAGTCTGGGTTTTGTCGTCTCCGCTCTTTGCCTGGGAGCGTGTGGGAATCCTCCCGCATCGACCAAATCTGAAGAGCCCAGAGAGAGCACTTACCTCAAAAAGTCGGTGGACAAGGCGAAAGAGGTGTCCGCTAGCGCAGCAGATCTTGTGGCAGAGGGTGAGTCCGAGGTAAGCAAGACTGCGGGAGAATAAGGCGTTTTGACCGGGTGTTCCGGAATCGGCTGCGTTGGATGAGGTCCGGGTAGCAGGGGCTTCTTCCCTGCCGGCTTGGTTACTAGGGTGTATTGTTCAGAATAACCGCGCCGGGACTGATCGCGAGGCGGATGTCGGATGTGCGTTCCTGCGTTTGGTAGTTGACCAGTTCGCCTCCGTTTTCCGAAAGGTCAGTGAAGAAGCGGACATGTCCGTCAAGAAAGACAATGTGTCCGCCTTCGCCGCTCCATGGAGAGGTAGGCTCCCATGTGCCGTCCGGGTTCAGGCCGCGGGTGAACATTAGGGGCGTAGTGGTGGTGGGGGCATTTGGAGCTATCCCTGCCACCACCGCATAGCTGGGATTGAGGGCGCGGAATTCTTCCGAAACGCTGAATGTTGAGCCTTTACCACTGCCGACAACAAGGGGTAGTGATGCTGCCTGAGATACGATTGGATCCGAGTCGATGTAGTACAGGCTCGCATCGTTTAAGTCGACTTCCCTTGCCAGGTGGCCTGCCCAGTCTTGAACGGTTGGCGTTGATACTGGAATGGCGCGGGATCGACCATTTGTGGTCGAGAAGGTGAGATAGGCTTGGGCAACCGACCTCATGTTGGTGGCTGATTTCGCCCGGATTGCATTCTCCCGGACTTTGCCGACGGATGGGATGATGATAGCGGCCAAGATCGCTATTACGGCAATGACAGTCAGCAATTCGACCAGTGTGAAACCACGATGGTTAGCTTGATGAGCGCGGATCAGGGTTTTCATGTCTTTGGCAGAGTGTAGTGTGCCAACATGAAAAAGTATTCGATAAGTAGGGTCAATGGAAAACACCGACCCGTTGGTTTAAATTGAGTTGTCTATTCAATCCTTTGGTGAGGTCCATCTGGTGATTGTCTGGTCCAGGTGCTCCGCATCAATTGGCTTGGAGATGTAGTCATTCATTCCCACTGACAGGAAATACTCGCGGTCCCCTTTCATGGAATGGGCCGTGATTGCAATGATGGGAATCGACGGGTTTTTCACGCTGCCATCTTGGCTGCGGATGCGTCGGGTGGCTTCTATCCCATCCATGACTGGCATTTGAATGTCCATTAATACCGCATCGTAGTCGGTTTCATTCAGCATCCGGAGCGCTTCCTCTCCATTTGATGCGATATCAGGGCAGAATCCCGCACGTTTAAGCAGCTGCTTGGCCACCATTTGATTGGTGGTGTTGTCTTCGACCAAAAGGATTTTGGCTTGCGATTGTGGCGCCCTGTCCTGCTCTCGCGATCCGGTTTTGTGGGATGGATCCAAATCCCCTTGATGGGGTCTTTCGGCCTGATCGAGCACTTGGAATAGATCGCGGCTGCGGATTGGCACGGTGATGGACGCGTCAAAGTCCTGCCCGGATTGTGGGTGGTTGTCCTTGAGCTGACCGAGCGGGTGCATTTTCACGATGATCCCGTCAGGTGAATTCTGCATGCTTTTGCGCAGTTTGAGGAGTGACGAACTCAGTTCGGATGGTGCGCCGGTGTTTTGAACAAAGACAACGTCAACCGGATCGTTATTAAATCCTTCCCGAATGGCATCTTCGATGTTGGGTGCGGTGCGTGCCTGAATACCCCACTGGCTGAGCGTCTCGGCAACTGCTTCGGCATGTCTTGGGTTGGAATCGATGATGAGTGCGTTTTTATCTCCAAACGCTTTGACTTTGGATGCGGACTCGGATGACTGGGACACCTCAAGCCACAGCGTGAACCAGAACTCGGATCCTTCGCCCCATACACTGTTTACTCCGATTTTCCCGCCCATTCTCTCGACGAGTTCTTTGGATATCGCGAGGCCCAGTCCAGTCCCCCCTTTTTTGCGGGTCAGAGAGGCGTCAATCTGGGCAAATTTCTGAAACAGTCTACCCGATTTTTCCGGAGGAATGCCGACCCCTGTGTCTTTAACGGAGATACGTAAATGGCACTTCTGTGGTTCACAATCCAGGGTTGGCTCGACCCGCACGATGATTTCCCCGGTATCGGTGAACTTGATGGCGTTTCCGACAAGGTTGATCAGGATCTGGCGCAGGCGGTCCGGATCACCTGTGACCAGGGAAGGTGTGTTCCGGTGTATCCACGCAATCAGTCTCAGGCCTTTGCTGTGTGCCTGAAACGCCAGCATGGAAATGGTTTCCTCGATGAGCGTGCGAAGTTCGAATGATTGCAGGAACAGCTCAAACTTCCCTGCTTCTATCTTGGACAGATCGAGAATGTCGTTGATCAGCGCAAGCAGTGAGTCAGCGCTCGCACGAACCGTCTCTGCGTAGTTGTTCTGTTCCTCGTTGAGTGGCGTGTCGAGCAGGAGATGTGTCATCCCGATGATCGCGTTCATCGGGGTTCGGATCTCGTGACTCATGTTGGCAAGAAACTCTGCTTTTGCACGGTTAGCCGCCCGTGCCTGCGCAACTGCCTCGGTTAGTTGTTTGTTTGCGTCGATCAGTGCGTCCTGAACCTTTTTTCGGGCCGTGATGTTGCGGCTTGCCCCGATGGCTTCAATGTGTCCGGTTTCTTTGTTGAGCGTCAGGGACATGACAGACTCTGTCCATACGGAACTGCCATCTTTTCGGATTTGTTCAAACTGCTCCGTGGATGACGAGGATTCTCCCCGGTTGAAAGCCTCGATCTTTTGCGGGAGTATGGATTGAACATATGCGAGAGAAGTGGGGGTCATTACTTCTTCGAGGGTTTGTTCCATCACTTCTTCCGCTGTGTATCCCCGGAGTCGGTGCACTGATGGACTGATGTATCGGAACCGACCGGTTTCGAGATCGAGCACCCACACTACATCCGAAGACCTTTCAGCGAGTAGACGATACTGCTCACGACTGTTTTTGAGGGATGCCATCGCTTCCCGTCGTGCTTTCAGACTGTGGATCAACTGGAATATGATCACAATCTGCACAACCAACGCAAAGCCCAGCAGGGTCAGGAAGATGACGGTGCGGCGCAGAAGGGTTTTGGATTGGGATGCCAGTTGTCTTTCGGCCGTGTTTCGCTCGCTGACATCATGCACAATCGAGAACAACACTTTTTTGTTCTTTATCGTGATCGGCCAGGAATAGGTCTCGATCTCGCGTTCTGATCCATCCGCAAGCCGGTGGGTAAACGAGAACGCGTTTCGTTGCTCCAGAGTGGCACGTTGCATCTCATCGCGGATTCTCTCTCTCGACATGGTATTGAGATCGAACACCGTTCGGTCCCTTAACTCGTCCTGAGTGAATCCGTAAAAGGCGGAAGCGGCGGGATTCGCATCGAGAATACGCCCATCGTCCGGAGAAATGAGCATCATGATCGCCCCATGTTTTTCGAACATTTCATAACTGAAGCCGGACGCTTTTGCCTCACGTTGCCATTGTTGACGCATCCATCCCGATGGAATAGAGACTACTTCGGCATGTTTGGGTATGGTGTTTTCGGACATTCCGAAGGATTGCATGACGGATCCGTCCAGCAGTGTGTGGTTTGGGCTATCGGTCAAAGGCGGCATTCCTTTCGGGTGCTTGAGAATACTGAGGGCAAGTTCCGCGGCCTTTTCTCCCTGTTTCAAGCCGTTGGCAACGTGTCCACCGACAACTCCAGAGCCAACATAGAAGTCCCATAGTCCATAAACCGGAACGGGTGAAGCTGCTGCTATGAGCCGTGCGCTTTCTTCGAAACTGAAGTAATTTCCATCCGAATCGACATTGAAGAGAATGAGAAGCACAAGTGTGTCCCTGCTCAGGCTGTTCAGGTCTTTCTGGATTTGAACCATGG
>JAQVLM010000107.1 GCA_028704125.1 Opitutales bacterium | reverse complement strand
GCCTTAACATTCAGACTGTGTAAATACCAGTTATAGTGAATGCTCTTGCGGGAAGGAACCAGTCCCACCGCGTCATAGATCCTGTGTTCAGGACCCGACATTTTCTCAGCGGTTTCCATCAACAATCGTTGCCGTTGATTGGTCCAATGAAGATGCCGAAGCGCACTTCCATGAAAAGAAACCAAATGCACCCCTAAAAGCACAGAACACACCATCGCCACGCGTCCAGGGGATAGCCTCCATTGAACAATCAGATCTGAAATCCGCCCAACCACAAACATCATCGCGAATGGCACCACATTTACCAAATTGTAGGGAAACGGTGTCGGATTGATGAACAGCGCAAAACAACCGATCAACAGCAACCCGAAAGAGGAAAACTGAACAAACCCCTTAAAAAAACCGGAAGAAAAACGCAAAAAACGCACCGTCTCGACAGGCACCATCACAACAGTTATAAAAGACAACACAGGGCATTGAACCCACGCACGCATCAGTGCATCCATCACCCCAAAACGGTGCCCCACCACCGAGGCGTCCACTCCACCTGACACTCCTGAAATCAGGATGTCCCACAAACCGGAATAGAAGTAAAGCCCCACAATGAGAATTGCTGAAATCAGCATCCCGGATAAGAGTAGAATCACTTCGCGCCTGAACCCATTTCGCGCATCTCCTTTGAGCATCAAAAGGCTCAAAATGAACAAGGGTCCTGCGAAAACAAACGCTTTGAAAGCCAGAAAAGGCATACAAGCCAACAGACACCCCGCGATCGCGATGGATGGAGCCCCCAACGGTTTGGCACGGATCATCCAGAATGAAGTGAGGACAAAAGACAGGATCAGGTTGTCATGCCGGATTTCAAAACCAAAGTCCCATAGAGGTGCAAGCGAGGCTGCCACCAGCAAAGAAATGATTCCTTTCGGTTTCCTGAAACTCCCTCCCGCAAGATAAGCCGACAATACCACATTGTGCCAAAAGACCCCCACAAACAATAGACGCGATAACGAAAAAATCTGATTCGAATTGAGGTCATTGGAGGCAAGCCAGGCGAGAGGTCCCAGCAAACTCAATGCTGCAGTTGTGAAAAACTCCGTGGTCTCTCCTGCCCCCACCACTTTTGCCATGTACAAAGTCTGAGCCTCGTCCACTTGATAAATCCGATTCTGCCCCAGGAATAGGCTATAGGCAAACAGGAACAGGAGCAGCCCAACACCTCCAACCTTGAAGGATAAACCAGCAACACTGGAAATGCCGGAGCATCGATCTGTATAAGAAGGGATCAAGGCTCAAGTTATTTACACAAGCACTCGCAATAAACAAGCCTAGATTGGATCATGAAAGCCACCACGGGCAAACGATTACGCCAGACTCCGATTGCCGCGGAAATCACCCGATCATGACCAGGCCCGCTATCACGCGGATTTCGACTCCCCGGCTTCCCGGGCATCCACAAACGCTTTCACATTCTGATAAAACGTTTCAAAATGTGGCACCGCATCATTCGGACCCGGCGCAGCTTCCGGATGGTACTGAACCGAAAACACAGGATAATGACGGTGCCGCAGCCCCGCGATCGTGTTGTCGTTCATGTTGACCTCCGTTACCACGGCATCCGTTTTCAGGAGGGAATCCGGATCCGATGCAAACCCATGGTTCTGAGCCGTGATCATGACCTTACCAGTCTCCACGTTTTTCACCGGCTGGTTTCCGCCACGATGCCCGAACTTCAACTTGAAAGTCGACGCGCCCAAGGCATGCGTGATGATTTGGTGACCGAAACAAATCCCGAAAACCGGATACTTCGGCATCAGCTCCGCCACCGTCTTCTGGGCATAAAGGATGGGCTCAGGATCACCCGGCCCGTTCGAAAGAAATATCCCATCCGGCTGCAACGCTTCGATCTCCTCACGGCTGGTATCAGCAGGAACCACCGTCACATCGAAACCATGACGGCTCAGGTTCCGGAATATCGAACGTTTTGCGCCAAAATCCAAAGCAACCACGTGGTATCGGCGATCCCGCGGAATGCGTCGATCACAGAAACGCTCCATCCCGGGAACCGAAAACGGCGTGTTCTCATCCGACTCCGCACTCCACTTCCAAGGGCTCGCACTCGTAACTTCCTTCACATAGTCAACCCCAACGAGTCCGGTCCAGTTGCGAGCGCGCTCCACCGCTTCCTCGTCCGAAATACCCTCAGTGGACACACAAGCCTTCATCACACCTGCCAAACGCAGTTTCTTGGTGATGGTTCGGGTATCCACGCCACTCAGGCCAGGAATATCGTTTTCCTGCAGGAACTGACTGAGGGGCTTCTCGCTCCTCCAGTTGCTGGCAACCGGACTCAACTCCCGCACAACGAAGGCCGTCACCTGGACCTTATCAGATTCGAGATCCTGGGCGTTAATCCCGTAGTTTCCGATCTGTGATGCGGTCATGGTTACAATCTGACCGTAGTAAGAGGGATCGGTCAGAATCTCCTGATACCCGGTCATGCTTGTGTTGAAGACAGCTTCTCCGACAACCGTTTTGCACGCTCCGAACGCGATTCCACGAAAAACGGAACCGTCTTCCAAAGCCAGAATACCAGACTGAGATGGGCACATCATAATTTCTCCAGGATTTTCGCAAAAGATGAACGCCCCACACCTCACGTCAAGAGTGAACGCAGTTTTCCTTTGGATCATGGTCAATCGACACGGATTCCCAATCGCCGTTGTCATTTATATCCACGCCACCACTCGGAGCGATCGAAGCACGCATCATGCAATTACGCCAAAGAATCGACCGCGCGCCTTGGGACTTGCGAAATCCGTTGACTCGCGATGAACCAAAGACCCGCAATTCCAGAGTCACCGGATTTCCATCCTCCATGCAGTATCGGTCTCAACCGTTTGGGGTGCTGCCGACATTGAATCGAGAAGCGAACCCAAGGGCAATCCCGGAGCCTCCCTGGACTGATCCAGCAATTGCCTGACCTGCATCAATCGCCGCGCACCCATTCCCAAAGCACTATCCGGGTCCAGTTCAATACTGTCGCCCCGATCGTTCTCCAGACGCAACATTCCAGACTCGCTGACCAAATCCCATTGGGAGGGCACTCCCCTTTCCAGATCAACCGACGTCACTTCCTTCGAGTGCGCCAATCCGTCCATCAATCGCGATTCCAGCGCCTCCAAACCATGAATCGAACCCACCCGGTTTGACTCCAGAAAACCCTTTAGGTCCGCTTTCACCGGATCCATCGCACGCTCCAGACGTTCTTCAAATCGAGCCATCCGCGCCTCGGAATCCTGCGCCCGAACCGGCTGACTGCGATCCGCTCCCATCAGGTTTCCGACGAGATGACGGCCGGCTTGCATTACAATAGATGAAAGGATGGGATCCATGGCTGATTGGATGGGCTTGTGATACTGGATATAAGACTCGGATTAGCGCCGGCCCGTTCCATGGGTGGACGGGAGGCAAACTCTTCCCCTTGGTTCGATCCAATAAATGGAAGCAAATCCCGGGCCAGATCACTCCCCCATCCGATGCCCACAATAACGGATACCTGGAAAACCGATTTCTTTACCTGACCCGACGTTTTCTGTTCTTGCCAATTGGCATGCTGCTGCACCATCTTGAGCCTCCCGAATTCCGGACAAGAGTTTCCGGTCCCTTCGACCGTCCGGGCAAGGGGTGAGTTGCGAACAACCGCAACTGCCACATTTTCGACTCCTGATCAACATTCACACATGAACACGCCCTTGTTTGACTGGCTGAAAACCCGATCCTGCGGGGTTCTCCTGCATCCGACCTCACTTCCGGGAGACTTCGGAACCGGAGATATCGGCCAGGCCGCCCACCGCTTTCTGGATTGGATGACCGCATGCGGTTTGAAATACTGGCAGGTTTTACCACTCGGACCAACCGGATTCGGAGATTCCCCCTACCAAGCTTATTCGAGTCATGCGCTAAACCCCCTCCTCCTCGCATGGGAGGAGTTCTTCTATTGTGGATACCTCACACCCGAGGATTTGAGGCCCCTTATGCGGAGCGATCCGGACAAGGTGGATTTCGATTACCTGAAGCCCATTCATGCGTCGATCTGTGCCAAAGTGGTCAAAAAAGGGCTTCAAGACCCCGCCCATGAACGTCCCTTCCGCTCCTTTCTCAAAAACCACAGCCACTGGGTCGACTCATGGAGCCTCTTCACCACCTTCAAAAAGGTATCCGATAACAAACCGTGGTATGAATGGAGAAAGGAATGGAGAGACTACGAAACCGCCTCTCAGATCAAGCTCCCCGCGGCCCTCCTCCAAACAAAAAAAGAGGCTTCTTTCCTCCAGTATCTCCTCTACACCCAATGGAACCGGCTCAAGGAGGAAGCCGCCCAAAAGGGAATCCGGATCATCGGAGACATTCCGATTTACGTGGCACCTGACAGTGTCGATGTGTGGCGCAACCCGGAAGTGTTCCGGCTGGGGAAAGACCTGCGCCCGTCCTGCTACGCTGGAGTCCCGCCCGACTATTTCAACAGCGAAGGCCAGTTCTGGGGCAATCCGATTTACGACTGGAAACACCTATCCGAAACCGGCTTCGCGTGGTGGATGGACCGTATCCGTCATAGCCTCTCGCTCTTCGATATTGTGCGATTGGACCACTTCAGGGCGATGGAAGCGTATTGGTGCATTCCAAAAAAGGCCAAATCCGCAAAGGAAGGAAAGTGGGAAAGCGGACCGGGTTTGGCATTCTTCGAAAAGCTTAAATCCGAAATCCCCGATGCCTGCATGATCCTTGAGGACCTCGGACTGATCACTCCTGAAGTGACCGAACTGAGAGATCAAAGCGGATTTCCCGGACTCGCTGTGCTTCAATTCGCCTTTGGAGGAGGATCCGACAACTTCTACCTCCCCCATAACCTTGTTCCCAATTCAGTGGTGTACACCGGAACCCATGACAACGATACCAGCCTCGGCTGGTATCGGAGCTCCGGGCATGCAGCTCAGGATCACATGCGACGCTACCTCCGGGTGGACGGGTCCACCGCACCATGGGATCTCATCCGGTCCGCGTGGTCCTCGGTTGCCCGTCTATGCGTCGTACCCCTGCAAGACTTCCTCAGTCTGGGAACGGAAGCGAGGTTCAACACCCCCGGCACTGCCACCGGAAACTGGCGATGGAGGTGCCGCGAACACCACCTCCATCACTTCCACAAAGAAAGCGCCTCCTACCTTCGCGAACTGTCAAACCTCTACGGACGTTCCTGACAGAAATGCGAATGATTGCAGGTGTCCCCTCCAGCAAAACGTCTCATTTGATTTGATTTAGGTTTTCACGACACAATAGTAGTAAGTCCAGATGACAGCTCCATATATCCAGAACCTGTATGCGGACCGCATTGGCGGGCAGTCTTTCGGGAAATCGACCGAAATTTACAAGTTTGAAAAGATCAAACGGGCCAAACGGGCCGCGCGCAAAGCGCATCCCGAGACACCGCTGATCGATATGGGAGTCGGCGAGCCCGACGAAATGGCGTTCCCCGAAGTGGTTCAGGCCCTTCAGGAAGCAGCTGCGGATCCATCCAACCGGGGATATGCGGACAACGGGAATGAATCGTTCCGCCTCGCCGCTGCCCGCTACATGCATGAGGTATTTGGAGTTAAAGGGCTGCAGCCGGACACTGAAATCCTGCATTCCATCGGGTCAAAAGCGGCGCTTTCGATCCTGCCGACGTGTTTCATCAATCCCGGTGATGTGACGATCATGACCACTCCGGGATATCCGATTTTCGGCACCCACGCCCAATATCTCGGCGGATCCGTCTACCAGCTTCCCCTGACCCCCGAAAATCATTTTCTGCCCGATCTCGACAGCATTCCGTCGCAGATCCGCAAAAAGGCCAAGGTGCTGGTATTGAACTATCCCAACAACCCGACGGGGGCTTCCGCCACCCTGAGCTTCTTCGAAAAAGCGGTGGATTTCGCAAAGGACAACGGGATGATCATTGTTCAGGATGCCGCTTACGCCTCCCTTATTTTCGAAGGAACCCCAGTTTCCATTCTTCAGATTGAAGGAGCCAAAGAAGTCTGCATCGAACTGCACTCCCTATCCAAATCCTTCAATATGACCGGTTGGCGGATCGGCTTCGCCGTCGGCTGCCCGGGAATCATCAGCGCATACGCGATGGTGAAAGATAACACCGATTCAGGACAGTTTCTGGCTATCCAGAAAGCAGCTGAAACCGCCCTCACCAATCCCTGGATCACCGAGCGGATCTCGGCAAAATACTCCAGGCGGATGGACCATCTGATACAGGCACTCAACTGCTGCGGATTTCAGGCCACCAAGCCAAAGGGCAGTTTCTTCCTCTACGTGAAAGCTCCGAAACGCGCGGTCGGACTAGAAGGCACGGAGTCATTTGCATCGGCTGAGGCCTTCAGCCAGTGGTTGATCCACAACATGCTCATCAGCACCGTACCTTGGGACGATGCGGGAGCCTTTGTTCGGTTTTCAGTTACATTTGACGCACAAGGAGAGGAAAATGAACGCCGGGTCCTCCAGGAACTCGGGCGCCGTCTGGGGCAGTACACCTTCGAATTCTAGTTTCACCCCATCTGTGGCTAAACAACGCCCGATGGCGCGAAACCATTCGAAATGCAATCCGATGCGTTTGCTTCCTTGACACGAGGCATTCGCTCTGGTTTCCTTCCTAATTTTTAGCTCAATCCACTAGTATTTTTCATGGCTACATTCCTGATCACATTTTTCACGCTGCTGCTCATCGTTCTGAGTGCTTTCGTCGTTTTGATCATTCTCATGCAAAAGCCGAATGCAAACGCTGGCATGGGATCAGCATTGGGTGGAGGAGCAGTTGAACAGGCGTTCGGCGGCAACACCGTTAACATCCTGACCCGTACAACGATCTACTGCATCATCGGTTTCTTCGTGATCGCCTTCGGTCTCTACCTTGGGCACCTTGCAGACCCATCGTTCTCAGCATCGGCACCGTCCGAAACCGAATTGGGAAACATTGCATCGCGCATGGTCACCCCTTCGGCTGAAGAAAGCAAGGTGGACTCCGAAGTCGCAGAACCGGCCGCAGCCGAGCCCATTCAGGTTCCGGGTGCAGAAAGCGGCGAACCGGTTTCGGTTGATTCCCTTCTCGACGAGTAATCCCACGTCCGCCCCCGGAGGTCTTCAAAAAACCTCCCGCCCCTTCCAGCCAAACGGGCTCAATGAACCGAATCCGGGCGGCTGTCTTCAGGATCTCCGTATTCGATTGATCGCTTCCCCAAGACCACTGCAAAAACCGTCATGAAAGGAAGCCTGAATACCTTCGAATTCCGTCCATCCTTCAAAGGGCTGGCTTTGCTTGTGTTGGGTTTGGGAATTCTGAACCTGATCGATCCACTGTATTCGCAGCCCAGAAACCGGCTGGACATGCCGGAGGCATCCGCGCTCAGCGACGAAGACGCCAAGGCGTTACTCGAATCCTTCCGTTCCTATTCCTACCCCGACGACTATTGCTTCCGCTTCCGGGTGAGGCACTACCCTTACCGGAAAAAAACCATCGAAGCCTACGGAACCCTATGGGGCCTATTTGATCCGGTCACACGCACCCATTACCAACGGGTTCACCTTGAAAAGAGGGATCCAGAAAGTCCCCGGAACTTCCTGCCGATTGCGCGTTTTCTCTTCATACGCGGCCCCTATCCCGAAGTTTGGACCATCGATGAATCCGGTGAACCCGTATCGCTTGATCCGGAGCATTGGTCCAAGCCCTTGATTGAGGAAATGTCGGTCACGGTAAGCGATATGCTGATGCCCTTCCTATACTGGGAAAACAGCCATTACGAAGGCCCATCCCAAGTCAAGGCCCGCCCAGCCCAATCCTTTCTCCTCTCGCCACCGGCAGATGGCGGCGGAGTGTGCGTTATGCCCTCCGTCCGGGTGGCATTCGACGACGAGTTCAAAGGTCTGCTGCAGAGCGAATGGCTGGCAGACGATGGAAGCATCCTCCGCTCCATCGAACTGGTGAGCCTGAAAAAAGTCCAGGAACAATACATTCCCAGAACAATGGACTACCGTGACATGAGCAAACGGGACAAAACCCGGATCGACATTCAGGCAGCCGCCATGAGGGTTCAATTCGATTCCTCCGTGTTTGTTCCCACCAATTTGAACGAGCCCCCGCCTATCGTGCCATCCTCCGATTTCACCCTATTCTAAAAATCCATGCATACCAACATCCAGAACCTTATTAAAGAAAAGCTGAAATCGGGTGTGATCAGAACTACGGGGAAAGCGAGAATCTTCTTATTGGGACATAGTCTCACTGTACAAGCAAAGCGAAATATGCTTTATACTTGTGATGGCAAACAAGAAAAGAGTCACACGTGAGCAAATGGAAGACTTCACCGCACGTCTTATAGGACGTCCCGAACTGTATGAGCAGTTTGTCAGGATATTGGATTTAACCGACCCTGCTGGAGGAGGAAAGGGCTTGGATGTGAACATGCTTGAGTCTTTTCTGATTCCCGAGATCCGGGAGACCGGGCGCATAGCGACACAGGATTTTGCGCAACAGGTTGAGCAGAGTATAGGTCAAGAGGTGAAGCAACAGGATGGTGCGCATGAGCGTGAAAAAAAAGCTCATAGTATACGGTGTTTATGGATTGATTAAGGTAGACGAGCGCATTTGGAGGGGAAGC
>JAQVLM010000106.1 GCA_028704125.1 Opitutales bacterium | reverse complement strand
TCGGCTTACCGCCCACGATCAAGGGGTAGTTCAGGTTCATAAACGCCACAAGAGCGATCCCGGTAAGCATACCTAAAACACCCCCTGCGAGCGACAACCCGCCCAAACGGGACCGTTTTTCGCCCATCACCGCATCCAATCCGTGCACTGGAAACGGCGTGTAGACGTCCCATTTCACGAAACCGGCTTCACGGACGAGCCCCGCCGCCCGTGTGATCTCGGGTGTGGTATCGAAAGTGGCAATCATGCCGTAATGTGCGGATGGATTCATTCCGATCGGTGCGTGGGGTTGGACTTACGGTTGAGTGGATGGTCCTCATTGTGCGGATCGGCCTGCGGACAAGCCAATGCTTTGATCTCCGCCACCGCGATCAACGGCAGGAAGCGAAGGAACAGCAAAAACAGGAACCCGAACAATCCGAAGGTTCCGGCAAACGTGAATATATCCACAACTGTGGGCGAATAGTAGCCCCAACTCGAAGGCAGAAAATCGTTCGCCAGCGACGTCACGGTAATGACAAAACGTTCGAACCACATGCCGACATTTACAAAAATCGACATCACCCATACCAAAGCGGTATTGCGCCTGACCGCCTTGAACCAGAACAACTGCGGCGTGATCACGTTGCAGGTGATCATGATCCAGTAGGCCCACCAGTATTGACCGCCCGCCCGGTTGATGAACGCGAATGCCTCGAACGAATTCGCTCCGTACCAGGCGATGAAAAACTCCATCGCATACGCATACCCGACCATGCTGCCCGTCGCCAGCGTGATCTTGCACATGCAATCAATGTGATACTGCGTGATCAGATCATGCAGCTTGAACACCGCCCGGATCGGCAAAATGAGGGTCAACACCATCCCGAATCCGGAAAAGATCGCCCCAGCCACAAAGTATGGCGGAAAGATCGTCGTGTGCCACCCCGGCAGCAGGGATGCGGCGAAGTCAAAGGAAACGATGGTATGCACGGAGAGCACGAGCGGAGTGGAAAGCCCCGCAAGCAGCAGGTAAGCCATCTCGTAGTTCTTCCAATGGCGCACCGAGTTTCTCCAACCCATCGCCAGCACACCATAGAAGTATTTCTTCCAAACCACGGTGGCACGATCGCGCAAGGTCCCGAGATCAGGGATCATCCCCATGTACCAGAACAACGTGGAGACCGTGAAATAAGTGGACACCGCAAACACGTCCCACTCAAGCGGGCTGCGGAAGTTGGGCCAGATCGCATTCGAGTTTGGCAACGGAAAAAGCCACCAGGCAAACCACACACGCCCCACGTGGAACAGCGGGAAAATACCCGCACAAACCACCGCAAAAACCGTCATCGCCTCTGCCGTCCGGTTGATTGAAGTGCGCCAACGCTGTTTCAACAGGCACAGAATCGCGGAAATCAAGGTTCCGGCATGCCCGATCCCGATCCAGAAGACGAAGTTCACAATCGCCCATCCCCAGTTTACCGGATTCGCCAATCCCCAAACCCCGACACCGGTGGACACCAGATACACCAGACCGACCAACGCAAAGGTCGCCACCATTCCCGACAACCCGAAGAACACCCACCACCAAACCGGAGTCTTCCCCTCCACAATCCCGCAGACCTTCTCCGTGATCCAGTGGTAGTCGCGCTGATTCTCCACCAGCGGACGGCGTGGCAGGTCGACCGGCTGAGCCTTCTCGATCAAGGCCCTGCTTTCCTTCGGCAACTCTGGATGATGATCAGTATGGTCCATGGAGCGTGATACAAAGGTTGTCGGTCAATCAATGATGCACCGTGGTGTTGGCATCGCTTTCGGCATGTTCAGTGCCATGGGATTCATGTTCGCCCGGATGATGTCCATAGCGCGATTCATAATCCTCACGGGTGTAGGGCATCGCAAACGCATCGGGCATCTTCGGATTCGGATTGCGCAACTTGGACAGGTAGGTGGTGCGCGGCCGGATATTGAGGTAACCCAAAACCGAGTAGTTCCGGTCCGACGCCTTCAACAGTGAAACCGCGGAGTCCGGCTGCGTGATGTCACCAAAGGTGATCGCCCGGGTCGGGCATACCTGCTGGCAAGCCGTTTGGATGGTCCCGTCCGGCACTTCAATCGCATCGGAATCCCGCGCGAGTGACTTCTGGCGGATCTTTGCGGCTTCAATGCGCTGCACGCAATACGTGCACTTCTCCATTACCCCGCGCATGCGCACCGTTACATCGGGATTGCGCTGCATTCTTGGCAATTCGGGTTCATCCACCGGACCAAATGGTCCGAGGTAGAACTTGCCGATTTCCCGCTTGTGCCAATCAAAGAAGTTGAAGCGTCGCACCTTGTATGGGCAATTGTTGGCGCAATACCGGGTGCCCACGCAACGGTTGTAGGCCATCACGTTGAGGCCCTGCTCATCGTGGACCGTCGCATTGACCGGACATACGGTTTCGCACGGGGCCATCTCACAATGGGTACAAGCCATCCCCTGGAAGGAAACCTGCACCTCCTCCGGGATATCGCTCCGATCGTTGGATGCACTCGAGAAATAGCGGTCGAGCCGGATCCAGTGCATTTCGCGTCCCCTCAGCACCTGATCCTTTCCGACAATCGGAATGTTGTTCTCGCTTTGACAGGCCACCACACAGGCATTGCACCCAATGCAGCTATTGAGATCAACCGTCATACCCCACTGCTGAGGCGCGGTGAAATCCGGATGCTCATACATCGAACCACCCTTCGGCGTCGCCGTGGCCTTGTAAGCAAGCGACTTGTCCTTGTCCTTCCCGTAGACCGCCGGCGAGTGGGCCTCCATGCCGATTCCCGAAACGTAGTCCGGATTCTCCGCGTATTCGGAAGCATTGGCCTCGCGCAAAATCTCACGACCCTCTATCGCCCAGTGCTCCTGCGTATTGGCCAAGGGGTAAGTATCCCCGGTCAGCTTCAATGTCGCACCGTGCCGTACGTGCTGTTCATTCGAATTCACTAAAGGGAAAACATCGAACCCTACACCGGTACCCACCCGCCCGCACACGCGTCGGCCGAAGCCCATGGAAAGCACCACAGTGTAGGTAGCCAACCCCGGCTGGACATGTACCGGACCGGTCACGCTTGTGTCGCCGATGCGCAACTCAGCCACCCACGCCTGTTCCTTGCCCGCCGAGAAAAGCCCCTTTGCGCGCTGGGTCTGGTTCAAACGATTCAGAAGACCCGGCCTCGGGAAGAACGCCGCCTCCCCTTTTGCTTCGAGTTCCTTGGCCAGCCCGGGGCTGATCAGGATCGCATTGTCCCATGTCAGCTTGGTGAGAGGATCCGGGCACTCCATCATCCAACCATTGTTGGCATAGCGACCATCATAGGTATGGCTGCTCGGAACAATCCTCACCTCAAGGGTTTCAAGACCCAAAGACGGGCGACGCGCCACCTTCGCCAAGCCCTCCCGGATAAACTCATCCTGTTCAGGAGCGGTCGTCCATTCCGCCTTCTTCAGCGAGCTGCTGAGGGAAACCCCTTCGGCGAGAAAACGTGCAAAACCATGATCATCCCGCAACGATGCATCCATGAGCGCAGCGGTCTCCCTCACGATCTTGTAGGGATCCGACACCACCCGGCCCGATAGCCGCGCGATGAACTCCAGATCGGACACCGTCTCGAAAAGCGGTTCGATGAGCGGCTGCACCGGCACATAGTATCCGTCATAGGTCAACCCGTCATCCCACGCCTCGAGGTAGCGGGATCGGGCAATCAGCCAACGGGCACCCTCTGCCGACTCATCCTCATGGGTGCTAAGACGTATGACCTCCGGCACCAATTTCTGCGCCATGAACCAGTCCAAATCCGCTGGCGCATCGTAGGCGGGATTCCCACCCAGCAAAATCAAGGTCTGCACCGATCCCTTGCGAATCGCCCCAGTCACCTCTCCGATCGAAGCAACTTCCGGATCGTCCGGCAGCTCAAGGTAGTGCAACGTTTTTCCCTGCGCGCCCAAGGCCTGGTTGATATGCGCAACCATCAAATGCACCACCGGAGGGAGGTGGGCCCCACAAACCACGAGCGAAGTGCCCTTGTGCTCCAGCAAATCATCCGCACACTCTTCAATCCAGGAGCGCTGGGCATCCAAACCCTTTGATGCGGCACCTAGCGCGTCTATCCACGCCAGATCCGGCATGGCACGCGGCAGAATGCGGGCGGCAAGCGCCGCCACAAATCCGCCAATATCGGTGCTGCTCATCCGCAGCCGGTGATCCGCCATTGCCCCCGTAAGGCTCAGCTGGGATTCGACCGCATAGAGGCGGTTCATGCCCTTTGCCGAATCAGCCCCCTTCACCTTCCGGCCCTCTGCAAAAGCCCGCGCATGGACCACAGCATTGGGCTCACTGAAGAGAAAATCCGAATCGAGGGCCAGAATCCGCTTTGCCTTATCGAAAACCGGAGCCACCCGCAAGGGCTTGATCTTAAGTTTGCGACACGCGTCGGCCAAACCTTCCAAAGCCACCGGCTCATACTCTGCCCAGATCAATTCCGGAGCGAGTGCCCTAAGCTCAGCAACCAAGCGTCGACGGCTCGGTGACGCACTTTTCTCCGCAAGAACCGCAATCCCCTTGCCCTTGCCCGAACGCAACCGTCCGGAAGTGCGATCCAGCAAATCATACACATCCGCTACCCCGAGCCTGCGCCGTCCTGAACGGCTCTGCGCCAATCGGTCCGGATCATAGAGATCCAGCACACTCGCCTGCGCATGGGCATCGGTGGCACCCCCGGCCGGAGCATAACTCGGATTACCCTCCAGCTTCGTCGGCCGTCCCTGATGCGACTCCGCGATAAGCGGAAGGTTTCCCCATGGCAAGGGCATGGAAGTGGAATAGTAGTTCGGCACCCCGGGAATGATGTTCTCCGGCTGCTTGGCATAGGGAAGCACATGCTGGCGGGGTTGCCGACAACCGGCCATTCCCAAGCCCGCGAGACTGAAAGATGCCGCCATCACTTTCATGAACTGGCGCCGGTTCACCCCATTCAACTCGGATGCGCCTTGCGGAAACTCACGGTGCAGCCAATCCTGGAACTCCCCGGTTGAAGCTAATTCATCCAGACTGCGCCAATACGCGGGTCCTCTGACTGGAATGGGTTCTTCGGTTGACATATCAACAAGGGTTATCGGTGGCATCCGGAACAACTCTCAGGCGGGAGCACTTTCCAGTCGTGAACAAAAGTGGAAGCCTGTTCGGTCCATTGGCCGGAATCTGCCGGAGGTGTCCATTTGAGGTTGGTCACCTGATCCACCGGGCGAATAAACGCCTCCGGATTGCGGTGACACTCAAGACAAAAGGCCATCGAAAGAGACTCGGAATGGAAAACCTCCTCCATATCATCCACCTGCCCGTGACAATGGACGCAACTCACACCCCGGTTGATATGCACCGAATGATTGAAATACACATAGTCCGGAGTGTTGTGCACCTTTACCCACGGGATCGGATCACCGGTGCGAAAACTCTCACGCACGGGCGCAAGCGCCACCGATTCCGGCTGGATCACGCTATGGCAGGTCATGCAGGTATTGGTTCCGGGAATATTTGAATGCTCGCTCCGGTCCACGAAAGTGTGGCAATACCGGCAATCCAGGCCCACCTGATTCACGTGTTGCGCATGGTCAAATGACACCGGCTGCACCGGCTGATACCCGGCCCTCGCATAGCTCGGCGAAAAGTAATACCAGATACCCCCAACCGACCACAGCAGGACAAGCCCAAGCACCGTCACAATCCAACGGGGAACTCGATTGGCGATCTCTGGAAACAGGTTACTCATCGGGATGGATCAGATTCTGAATAGGATGTTCACATTCGCAACCCGTCGCACAAGTTTGTATGCCATATTTTTCCTTTTGGGAAACAAATGTCGTGGCAGGCATTGCGTTCGCTCGACGGGGTATCTGAACATGAATGTCTCGCACCAGCATTTCGTTGGGACCAAGACTGTCAAGCGGACTCTGACCCGGAAGTCAATCCAACTGAGACTATTAGAACATACAATCCAACCCCGATCCAATATGAGCAACACTGCCAGGCCCAACCACAAAAAAACCGAAAACCGGCAATAACCCTGATTTTCGGCGAAACAAAAATGGTGGGAGATACTGGAATCGAACCAGCGACCTCTTGCGTGTCATTCGTGGTGCGTATCGATTGCCAATTAAGCGCTTGTGGAACTTTCGTTGCCAGTCGTTGACAGTATGCGCTGTTTCTCAGCGAATGGTGACGGGTTGCGAGCGAGCCACGCCCTCGCCTCTTCGAGAGTAGCCGTCCCTCCTGGCATGATGAAGCCTAGCTTGCGCATGCGGTAGACGAATTTCGTGGAACGCCTCAGCTCATAGGCGAGTTCGGAGACACAAAGAAGCTTGCTCATGGATGCGGAAAAGAGGTTCCCCGGCTGTAGGAAACACTGTATAAAAACTACAGCCGGGGAATTTACTAGCAAGGCCCGCCGTTATTGAGAGACGGCGGGATATGAACGAAAGTAAAACCCACGGTGGCAGCGAATCCACCGTGGGAACTGAACTATCAAAACTCCGGGTTTCCCCGGAGAAACTAAATCATCGTCAGAAATCACTTTGAATCCTATGGCTTTGCCCGCGCACCGTCCTGATGATGTGACGCTTGCCTTCGGTCGATTCCCACGCCTTACGGATGCTTGACCTTGAGTCGTCGACCATGATAATTGATTGAGGTTGGCCGGCCGCTACACCGAAGCCAGAGGACCCGGACCCTGCCGCGTTGGTCACGTCAGGACTAGGCCCCATGAGTCCACCGGCAATGGCGTCGAAGTAATCGACACCCAGCCGGGACACAGCCTCAGCCGGGATCACGTATTCCCCTCGATGAACCACCCCTGCGGGTTGATACTTCCCGCCCGGTCCGGTGTAGCCACCGTCAGCAAAACTTCCAAGTGCCGCCATGACTGCCACAGCTCCGGCGGCCGCGAGCCCAAGGCCCGCCCATCCGGATCCAATGACAGCCGCAATGGCGGCCGGGATCCATGCCACTAATGACTTGGCAGCACCCGCAACAGACAACGCGAGATTCTTGGCGGCTTGCGCCTGGTCGACCATGAACATCGCAGCTTTCGACACCGCGTATTCGGCAACCATTTTTGAAAAGGCGCTGACGGCCGATTCTACGAATCCATTCCAGATGCCCCGTAGGCTCTGCCCGAGAGACTGCGTCTTCATGAGCAGTCCGGATATGCCGCCTGAAATGGTGTCGATACCGGCCGAAAACATGCCGGTGAAATTGTTCGCGATGATGGTCTCGAAGTCGCCTAGCTGAAGTTTCAGCTCTTCCATTTTCTGCTTGAGGACATTCGGGTCTTTCTCTGGGTCTTCGCCTTTGCCGGTCGCTCCGGATGATCCGGCATCTACTGCGCTCGCCTTCGACATTCCACCATAAAGAGACATTGCCGCCCATCCGAATTGATTATCCGGGTTGCCGTAAGGCTTATTCGAGAAGACCGATGCGAGATCCTTCATCGACATAACCGAAGACTTGTTCGGGTCAATGTAACTCTTCGGATCTGACACACGCGCCCGGAGTGCGTCGGTCTCTGCCTGTGCTCCGCTCGTGTCGATGCCTGAAATCTGTCCCATGCGAAGTCGAGCCAACAGCGGGTTGATCTTATCAACCATCGCATTGATTCCCTCCTGGATAAGGAGAACGAAAGACTTAGCGATCAGCTTCATCGCGTCGCTGAACCACGAGAAGAACGCCTTCATGTCGTTTATCAGCGCTCGCGGAAACTCGATTGCCACGTTGTGAAACGTGTTCTTGATCGATATCCAAAGCCCCTCGCTTACAAGCTTGAGCATGTCCCATATCGCCGCACGTGTATCGTCGTTTGCGAAGGCGGCCGTCACGCGACCAGTGAGCACCTTGATCTTGATCCCGAGCACGGCTAGCTTATCGTCGAGCCCATCGAGCGCCTCGATCTCCCACTTTTCAAGAGCGAGCCCTGCCGCGATCGCGTTATTGCGCACGTTGACGAGCCCATCCTTGCCGATACTGTCGAGCAGCTCGACGAGCCGAGGACCCTGCTCGCGTCCGAATATCTGAGTCATCGCATTGAACGCTGCCTGTTTGTCGGTCGCGGTTGCGAAGCCGACCGCAAGCACCTCAAGCTTCCGCTCCGTCGGCATGCCGTAGAAGTCTTTCAGGTCTACGTTCAGATCCGAGAACGCCTTGCGCAGCTTCACATTGCCCGTCACCGCTTCCATGGCACGTGTGCGCATGGCTGCGATAGAAACCCCGATCCGCTCAAACTGGACACCAACCTGCGCACCTACGGCCTGAATCGCCTGAAGGTCCATCACATTCATGCTCGCCTGATACGCCTGATCGCTCACACGGCTCGCGTAGGATATCGAGTCCTGCACCTGCCGCACGATCGTGCGGATCGAGACAAACGCCGTGGCATATCCGATGATCGACCGGATCCCGTTTTGAATCGCAGGCCCGACCTTTTGCGCGATGCCAACCGTCCGTTGCAACTCCCGTTGCGTGGACTGCACCCCGGCAAGGTCGCTCCGGATCCGGAGCAGCATGTCTAGCGTTGTCGATGCCATGGCGCCAAATCCTTACAGATAGCCTTGCATCACCGCTTCCCAGCACGAGCGGCCAGACTTGTAGTGTTCCACCCGCGCTTCAAATTCTTCGAGCCGCTTTTGTGCCTGGTCCT
>JAQVLM010000105.1 GCA_028704125.1 Opitutales bacterium | reverse complement strand
GTGTGCACCCGGTAGGTCACCTTGTAACCGTTATCGGATTCACTCAAGCCGACCAACTCCATCGCGATGATATCAGGCAGCGGAATGGATACATGGCCATCCTCCTGCGCAGAATAGCCACCAAAGAACTCAGCCAAAAACTGATCGGTTCTGCCCTCCAGGAGATCGTCATGCTGACCGACGAGGTAAGCGGTTGCCATGTGCGCCATCACCCGGGCTTCATTTCCTTCGATGGTGGCTTGCTCGAAACTCTGCAGAAAGCCGGCGACCGATGCATTTGAACCATACTTGTCCGCAGTTTGCACACTCAAGCTCACGCATCCGGATGCCAGAAGCACAAGGAACAACAAACAACCGGTAACTCCACGAAGAAGAGGTTTTTCCATGTCGCAAGCATGTTGAACCGCCCCCGACCTCCCCGCAAACGAAAAGGTCGGGGTAGTCTAAAATACGCCGAATCCGATTCACAAACCACAGCTTATCACCCGCCCATGGTAAGACACTTTGGGATGAGTCTCCTCCGCCCCTGCAATCCTACAACACCCCACGCAAAAGGCTGCGCTTTATTGACTAGAGTCCATGGCCCGGAATGTGTCCGGCAGCACACTCAACTGAAGCGGCGCCGACAGCGTGGAACCCGACAGGTTGTGAACCAACACCCGCCATTCCCCAAGGGCAGAGACATCTCCCGGCAAGGGCAAGACCGATGCGTTGGAGTCCGGAACCCATTCCCCATCGTGCATCCACCGGTATTCAAACGGTCCCGTTCCTTCCACTGCAACCTGGGAGGTGAAACTCCGGAAGCTCTCCAGAAACGTTTTCAACCATGTTCATGCACTTGATGATCGGATTGCGTGCCCACCGGATACCGTGTTTGAGATCATTCTCCGCCACCCGCAGCCATCCGGAGCGGCTCTGAGCCGTCCTGCCCCTCAAGTCACTCGCCACCGCCAAAAACGCGACCCGCTCCTCAGCGTCCAAATCGAACGCAGGCCGCCAAAACACCCTGTATGGCGCGTTATCATCTGTCCCGAGCCACTCGACCTGTTCCGGACGCGACTCCCGGATGAGACCAAAAGTCACCTCTGCGAACCCATCCGACCCATCCAACTCAGCCGCCACCCCGGTCCGGCTAACAAAGGTCTGCCCATCGGATGTGTAATCCGAAAACGCCAGGGGCTGATCCGGATCCAGTCCGACCATGCGAACGCCCAATTCCTCAGAACGCACCGGCAACGCTTCCTGCGCCTTCCAGACCATAAACTGCATCGGCTCGACGGTCACACTCAAGCGGCCCTGATCATCGACCGCCAGCAACCCATCCGCCCCGTCATGGGGGAAACGGGAATCAAACAGAAGCGCAAACGAAGCCCCACCGCGCTGCGAAGTTTCAACCTTTGCAGCAAAAGACTCGGTCCGGGAGTTGTTCAACACCACCAGATACTCAACCTGCTCTTGCCGGTCGATCCGGGAAAACGCGAACAGGTTGGGATCGTCCAGATTCCGGTTTACCATCGCTCCCGTCGCGAGAGCCGCATGCCCGCGCCGCAGCTTTGCAAGCTCAGCGAAAAACCGATAAAACGGATGCTGCATGTCGTATTTGTCGCTCGCGCCGGTCCGGCTGGTCCCAAGCAAAGCGGCATCCCGAAACGCCGGGGCTTTGGATCCAAACAGGCTTTCCCTTGCCTGCATGTCGTTGCCCCCACGCCCAATCATTCCCTGCTCATCCCCATAATAGATGACGGGTTGCCCCCTCACCAGAAACATCAGACCATGGCCCAGTTTGAACAGAGCCTCCAATCGCTCACGCGGAGCTCCGGGGTTGTCCAATCCAAGGAAATACGCGAAGCGTCCCGCATCGTGGTTTCCAAGAAATGTGGTCGTGACATGGACATTGCTGTCGTGATCCGTGTAGGCATCGTCCATCTGGAAAAACGCTGCCAGATCATCGGATGATCCGCCTTTGGAAACCCAATTCCTTGCCGCCACGAAAAATCCGAAGTCGAGCGTGGTGTCGATCGGAATGCCCGTAGAGTATTCGCTCAACACCATGGCATCCCCCGCATCACTGTAGACTTCACCAAACTGAACAAAATCCGGGCGTCCAAGCTCCAGCGCCTTAGCGCGAATCGCGGGACTGAAGGCCTGCCAAAACTCCGCATTCACGTGCTTGACAGTGTCAATCCGGAAACCATCCACCCCGAATTCCTCGATCCACCATTTATAGATATCGATGAAGCCATTGACCACCTTTGGCCTCTCCGTGAACAAGTCATCCAGACCAACGAAATCTCCGTAGAGCGAGTTCTCACCGGTGAATGAGGTATTGCCACGATTATGATACAAGGTCAGGTCATTCAGCCAAACGGGGTTTTTCGCCTCGACCTCCTCATGCGACACCTCGGGAACATGAGGAAAACTCCGGTTCACACACAGAGACGGAAAATCGTCCGGATCGCCCAGTCCGTTCCACGCATGTTCTTTCGCCGAAAACTCCTGCCCATCGCAATCGACATAGGGCGCATCCGCCTTTGACCGATAGGAATAGTTCCCGCCCTTGTATCCAATGACGTCAGCCGTGTGATTGGTAATGATATCCATGGTCACCCACAGGCCATGATCATGGGCTTTGCTCACAAAACCGCGGAATGAATCGTTGCTGCCAAGATGCGGGTCGAGCTGCTGGAAATCCAGAATCCAGTAACCATGGTATCCGGCTGTCCCACTCTGAACCGGTTTGTTCTTGAAAGGCGGGGTCACCCACACCGAAGACACCCCGAGATTCACCAGATAATCCATCCGATCCGTCAAACCCGCGAAATCACCACCATGGTAGTGGGAAACACGGGTAGGATCAAAGCCGTGATCATCCGGCCCACCTCCATAGCCGCCTTTGTCATTGGAGGGGTCGCCATTGCAGAATCAATCCGTCAACACAAAGTAGAAGACTTGCCCGGCACCTGGATGCGTAAGGCGGGGAAGCGGGGGAATCCCGACATCCGGGACAGTCGCTTGACCGGGATCCGTTCCATACAAACCGATCGCGGAGAATACAAAGCATACCGAACACCAAACCGGCAAAAAATGAGGTTTCATATTGGAGAAGGGGTTGATTTGGAAATCCAACCCTAACCCGATAGTTCCGATTTCTCAAGGAGACCCGCGACTGACAACCCTTCAATGAATCGGACAAAACTTAGGCTACCTCGTTGGAGGGAATAAGCCCGCTGTCCGGCTTGAGGATGTGATCACCAAGAGCATTCGGACTCTCGGCTATGTAGTCGGGATCCCGCGCTTTCAGCGCATCCACCGAGTTATAACCCCATCCGACCGCGATGATCCGTATTCCGGACTCGTGGGCCGCATCCACATCCCGCGTCTCATCCCCGACATAAACCACCCGTTCGGGATTCAGGTCTTTCCTCCGGATCACCTTCCTGATTTCCCTGGCCTTTCCAAGGATTCTGGAAGATGAACGCACAAACGAGACGCCTTCAATCCCATGACTGCGCAAAAACGATAGCACGTTGCGCCGCGAATTTGAGGTCACGATCCCCATTTCGACACCGGCAGCATTCAGGCGAGCCAACAATTCGCCCATACCGTCGCACAACATGACATTGTCGATGCTCCGGTTGAGTTGCCGACGACCCTTGCGCAGAAGCGTCGGAATACGGTGCCCGGGAATATGCAGAAAACGCATCAGTTCCCATACATTCATTTCCCTCGCGGAAGGAATGTTCTCTTCTTCAATGCACCGAAACCCGTACTTCTCGGCTAGGCGGTTCACAATCTCCACCGTCTGCGAAAAAGTATCGGCAATGGTCCCGTCAAAATCAAAGAGAACAAGGTCAGGCTTCATCAATGGAGGCGAAAGTATCAGAGGATTATCCAGGTTGCCAAGTGGGAAAACACGATCCCCCGAAAGCCTATGGATTGTGATTGTCCTCCAAATCCCTTGCAGAATAATTCCCTCCATGAACCTATCCACCCTCCATAAACTCAGCGGTTGGTCATTCATTGCAGGGGCCAGCCTCCTCGTCGTCTACTCAGTTGCCTTCTTCGCGTGCCTGCCAATGGCCAGCCTCAACGACAACTTTGCGGCGTTGGTTTCCGATCCCGATTGGCTCTGGATTGTCTGCACCGCCTTTTTCGGGCTTCTGCTGATGCTGCCGGGCTATACCGCCATCTATTCTGTCACCTTCCGCAGTGGTGGATGGGCAGGTTTCACCGGCTACATGCTGATCGTCTTTGCCAATCTACTGCAGATGTGCCAGGTGACGTGGGAGATCTTCATCTACCCCATTCTGGCACACCAAACGGAAACAGCGTTTCTGCTTTCCGATCACGTCATCGAAACCGATCCGGGAATCGCAGTCTTCTTCTGGACCTCGAGTCTTTCGATCCTGATCGGGATCATTCTCTTCTGCCGTATGGTGGCCCGATCCGGTCATTTCGGAAAAGCGGGCGCGTGGGGTATGGCAGGAGGAGCGATTGTCTACGGAATCGGACCTTTTCTCACAGTTTATGTCGCGATCGGGGGAATTGTATTGTTCGCGGCAGGGGCAATCTGCCTCGCAAACAACCTGATCCGCAAGATCCCATCCGAAATCTGACCCGAAGGCCCTTTCGGATGCCTCACGTCAGTGGGCAATCAAGCGTCAGCCTACATGCCCTCTACACCCATTTTAATCCCGGGTGCAGAGGGCAGTCGTTTGACTGATCAACCGCCCTTCCACCCAAATGACCCATATACACTACGCATTCGGGGATCCGGAACGCCTGATCAACAGCGAAATTCCAAAAATAGAATCCATGCTGCGATCCCCCGCTTCATGCACACTATTGCACCGACTAACCCGTTTGCTCCAAGCGGATAAGTAACCATCCCGAATCCGGCGGACAACTCAAACTCAATCCTTTTTCGGCCGACGATCCCGAAACCGCCGGACGATCGCCAACAACCGGAAAACCCTCGCATAACGTCGTCCGTATCGGGCAGGATTCTCCACGCACCGGAATAGCCATCCCACGTACCATCGGTCTGCCCACCGCGGAATACGGGATTGGGTGCCGGAGAGAAAGGCAATCGCCGCACCCGTGCAAAGGATCAAAGGACGAAACCCAAGCCGATCCCGCAACCAGACCGCCAAGGGCTCCTGCACCCCTCCACTGAGGCATATCACCACCACCGCAGGTCGCGCCCTCTCCAGATCAGTGAGCAAGACTTCATCCACAACCGGCCGGCCCCGCTCATACCATGGGGAAATGTGCACCATGCCCGTTCCGGCCGCAAAACCAACCTCTCCCAGCCACTCGCAATGCCGGTTGGACTCCTCAAGCGTCGGCATCACCCAATACACCGATGCCGGATCGGCCAGACGATCCCGAATGAACTGTTCCAGAAAAACATATCCCGACACCCGCTTGACACCGCGCCCCGATACCCAACGCCAAAACAACGCCAAAGCCCCGCTGTCGACAAAACGTGTATCTGCCTTTTTGAGTGCCTCCCAATGTTCAGGGTCCCGCTCCAAGCGCTCCATGCAGGATCCCGATGGAAATGCCACCACTCCCTTCACGGCACACGCGTATTCGAGCCCTTCCGATAGATCCACATCCAGGAAATCCAAACCCAGAATCCTTTGGGTGGGAGGTATTGCTAGGCTGGAATCCGGATCCGACATGCACCGAGAATGGGACCATTCAACCGCTCAATCAATCATTGCTTTTGCGACGATTATGGTTTTTGTTCTGAAATTTCATTCAACTCCACTATCATGCTTAAAACATTCATTTTCTCATCTGAATCAGTGGGCGAAGGTCATCCCGATAAGGTGGCGGACTACATTTCAGATAGCGTTCTCGACGCCTGCTTCGAACAGGACCCACAAAGCAGGGTGGCATGCGAGACTTTGGTGAAATCCAATTGTGTATTTCTCGCCGGCGAAATCACCACAAGCGCGAAATTCAACTACGGCGAAGTCGTCAAACAAGCCATCCGCGAGATTGGCTACACAAACGACGACGATGTATTTCACGCGGACAAGGTATTCCTCATCAATGCCCTGACATCGCAGTCCCCCGACATCGCACAGGGAGTCGATGCCCGTGAGGCCGATGGGAAAAAGACCGCCGAACAAGGCGCCGGCGACCAGGGTATCATGTTCGGATACGCGAGCAATGAGACTCCCGAGCTCATGCCGGCTCCCGTCATGTTCGCCCACCGCATTCTGCGCCGGCTCGCCGAGATCCGTAAGACCACCAACCTCGCCCCATGGCTCCGCCCGGACTGTAAGTCTCAGGTGGCCGTGCGATATGAAGATGGAAAGATGATGTCCATCGAAAACGTGGTGATCTCAACCCAGCACACCGAGGCGGTAGCCCACAAGGAGATCGAACGCTTCTGCATCGAAGAAGTGATTCGCAAGGTCATTCCGGCGAATCTGCTCACAGCCTCAACCGAGTATTTCATCAATCCAACCGGCAAATTCGTAGTGGGTGGACCACAGGGCGATGCAGGATTGACCGGTCGCAAGATTATCGTGGACACGTATGGCGGATGGGGCCGCCACGGTGGTGGCGCATTCTCCGGCAAGGATCCGTCAAAAGTCGACCGCTCGGCCGCATACATGTGCCGCTGGGTCTCGAAAAACATTGTCGCCGCTAAACTTGCCGACATTGTCGAAATCCAGGTTGCCTACGCCATCGGATATCCGGAACCCTTGAGCATCGCGATCGATACTTTCGGCACCGGCAAATGCCCGGATGAACTGATCGAAAAAGCGGTTCGTGCCACCTTCAGTTTCAAACCGGCGGCCATCATCAAGCAGCTCGATCTTCTGCGCCCCATCTATCGCCAAACCACTCACTATGGTCATTTCGGCAAGGCCGAACTTTCATGGGAACAGACCAGCAAAGCCGCCGATCTGGCCGCATTTGTCAAAGCCAACAGCTGAAAACACCGATACCTTTCATTTATGAATCCAAAGAACACCCAAACCGAAACTCCCGTAAAAAAGCGTGAGTTCAAGGTTGCCGATATTTCACTAGCCGAGTTCGGAAGGCGCGAGATTGAGATCGCCGAAAAGGAAATGCCCGGATTGATGGCAATCCGCGAGAAATACAAGGCCGAAAAGCCGCTTTCCGGCGTCCGGATTACCGGATCCCTCCACATGACCATTCAAACAGCGGTTCTTATCGAAACCCTGGTTGATCTTGGAGCCGATGTCCGCTGGGCAAGCTGTAACATCTTCTCGACGCAGGACCATGCAGCCGCCGCAATCGCGGTCGCAGGGGTTCCCGTGTTCGCATGGAAGGGTGAGTCCCTTGAAGACTACTGGTGGTGCACACATAAGGCACTCACATGGCCCGACGGCAAAGGCCCCCAGCTGGTGGTGGACGATGGGGGCGATGCCACCCTGCTCATCCACAAGGGCTATGAAATGGAAAACGGGGATCCTTGGGTGGATTCACCCTCCAATAGCGAGGAGATCCGGGTCTTTAAGGCGCTGCTCAAGCAAATCCACCGAGACAACCCGCTGCATTGGCAAGGCGTGGTCAAGGAATGGAAGGGTGTTTCGGAAGAAACCACCACCGGAGTACATCGGCTCTATAAGATGCAGGAACAGGGACGCCTCCTTGTCCCGGCCATCAACGTGAACGACTCGGTCACCAAGTCCAAGTTCGACAATCTCTACGGTTGCCGCGAATCCCTCATCGATGGAATCAAGCGCGCAACCGACGTAATGATCGCCGGTAAAACCGCTGTGGTTTGCGGGTATGGCGACGTCGGAAAAGGCTGTGCCCAAGCGCTGCGGGGCATGGGTGCAATCGTTATCGTTACGGAAGTGGATCCGATCTGCGCGCTTCAGGCCTGCATGGAAGGCTACCGCGTCATGACGGTTGAAGATGCATTGAGCGTGGGCGATATCTACGTCACCACCACCGGCTGCTGCAACGTGATCACGTTGGAGCACATGAAGCAGATGCGGGATCAGTCGATCGTCTGTAACATTGGCCATTTCGACAACGAGATCGAAATCGATCGCCTCAACGCCGATTCTTCAATCCGCAAGCTCAACGTCAAGCCACAGGTCGACCAGTATTTCATGCCCGATGGACGCTCCATTTTCATGCTGGCTGAGGGCCGGTTGGTCAACCTCGGTTGTGCGACAGGGCACCCTTCCTTCGTCATGTCGAATTCGTTCTCCAACCAGGTGCTCGCACAGATGGAACTCTGGAAAAACGTCGAAAAGTACACTCCCGGCGTCTACATCCTCCCCAAGAAAGTGGATGAGGAAGTGGCACGCTTGCACCTTCAGCGACTCGGCGTGAGGCTCACCAAGCTCTCCTCCGAGCAAGCCGACTATCTAGGTGTTCCTGTCGAAGGTCCATTCAAACAGGATCACTATAAGTACTAAGGCGTTTGTGGCAGACCGGCAGGACCGTCAAACGCCACCCTGTCGGAATGCGGCAAGACCAAAGATCTGGGATCAACAGGATTCCATGAACAGGTTGCGGCCCAGGCCTTTTGCTGTTCTTTTTTCCTCGTTGATCCGGAGATCGCATCCATGCCCGACAGAAAGTTCTCAGAGGAAATCAAAAGAATCTGTAAAGCGGACCCCCGCTACCACAGAGGGGCTTATCATTTTGTCCGGGCAGGACTGAATGCGACTTTCAAACTGCTTGGACAGGATGGAAACCCGCTTGCGGG
>JAQVLM010000104.1 GCA_028704125.1 Opitutales bacterium | reverse complement strand
CTATCCGTCGGTGAGCGGATTATGGGGAAAACCAACCGCTATCAACAACGTTGAAACCCTCGCGGGCATACCCGCCATCCTTCAAATGGGAGGCGCAACCTACGGCAGCATCGGCCACGAGCAGTCCAAAGGCACGAAGGTCTTTGCGGTAACCGGAAAAGTGCGCAACGCCCAACTCATTGAAGTGCCGATGGGAACCACCCTCAGGGATATCGTTTACGAAATCTGTGGGGGTTGCCAGGGAACAGCTGCCGTCAAAGCCGTCCAGACCGGAGGCCCCTCCGGAGGGGTTATACCGGAAGCCAAGCTGGATTCACCGGTGAGCTACGAGTCGTTGAGAGACCTTGGCTCGATCATGGGGAGTGGTGGCATGCTCGTGATGGATGAAAACGACTGCATGGTCGACATCGCCAAGTTCTACCTGAAGTTCTGTGTCGACGAGTCCTGTGGAAAATGCGCTCCTTGCCGTGTGGGCGGTTACCAGATGCTCCAGTTGCTCGACAAAATCGCACGGGGCATGGGCGAAGCATCGGACCTGCCCCTGATCCGGAGCATCTGCGTCTCCATGCAGAATGCATCCCTTTGTGGGCTGGGCCAGACCGCCCCAAATCCTGTCCTGTCCACCCTGCGGTATTTCGAGAACGAATACCAAGCTTACATCGAAGGTGGACGAAGCTATGCCCGCAAGATGAAGAAACTCCGTGAAGGCGGAGAAGTCGTACGAATCCCCTAACCTTCTCTATCCCGGAATGAACACCATCCAAGCCAAGATCAACGGAATGCCCGTCACCGTGCCTGCCGGCACCACCATTCTCGAGGCGGCGCGATCCGTGCAAGTCAAGATACCCACCCTCTGCAAACACGAGGACCTCCTTCCGACGGCCGCTTGCGGGCTCTGTATCGTGAATATCAAAGGAAGTCCGAAGAAGCCGCGCGCATGCTGCACCCCGATCGAAAACGGGATGGAAATCACCACCCATGATGAGGCGCTAACGGAGGTCCGGAGAACCGTATTGGAGTTGATTCTCTCCAATCACCCCAACTCATGCCAGACTTGCGGACGCAACGGTAGCTGCGAACTCCAGACGCTCGCGGGGGATTTCGGCATCCGCCGTGATGCGATCCCGCGTTTTGTCCGGGAGGTGCCGGAGGACCATTCCAACGGATCCATCGTGCTTGACTTCACGAAGTGCATCAAATGTGGAAGGTGCATCGAAGTCTGCCAGGAAGTCCAGAACGTATGGGCACTATCCTTCTTGCAGCGGGGCATCAACACACGCATGGCGCCAGCCGGAGACATTACACTGGCGGAATCCCCCTGTATCAAGTGCGGCCAATGCGCGGCCCACTGCCCAACCGGCGCGATCGTGGAAAACGATGAAAACCACAAAGTGTGGGAAGCGCTGAAAAACCCGGACCTCCATTGCACCGTTCAGATCGCGCCGTCCGTGAGGGTGGCACTCGGGGAGGAATTCGGCCTGCCTCCTGGCACCAACCTGACCGGAAAAATCTACACTGCGCTGAGGCGCCTGGGATTCGATGCGGTATTTGACACCAACTTCTCGGCTGACCTCACCATAATGGAGGAAGCGAGTGAGTTTGTGGAACGCTTCGCCAACGGAAAAGGGAAACTGCCGCTCATCACGTCCTGCTGCCCAGCATGGGTCGACTTCATGGAGAAGTATCATTACGATTTCATCGACAACTTCTCGACCGCCAAATCGCCCCAGCAGATGCTCGGCGTGCTCGCTAAGACCTATTATGCGGAGCAAAAGGGAATCGACCCATCCAAGATCTATCAGGTGTCGATCATGCCCTGCACCGCCAAGAAATATGAACTGGAGCGGACGGAGGAAATGTTTGCCTCCGGATACATGGATGTGGATGTGGCGATCACCACGCGGGAGTTTGCCCGTCTGATACGGCAGTCGGGGATCGATCTGCTCAACCTGCCCGAGGGCGAGGCCGATAGTATACTCGGCAGCTATTCCGGAGCCGGCACCATCTTCGGGGTAACCGGTGGAGTCATGGAAGCCGCACTGAGAACGGCCCACTACCTCATCACCGGCAACAACCTTCCCAACGATGCGATCGAAATCAATGCGGTGCGTGGACTCGATGGCATCCGTGAGGGCTCCGTTACCATCGCGGGCAAAACCATCCGGGTGGCGGTCGCGCATGGTTTGGCGAACGTCGACAAACTTCTGAACCAGGTCAGGGACACGCAGGCAAAAGGGACCCCTCTCCCGTATTCCTTTATCGAAGTGATGGCATGCACCGGTGGATGCATCGCCGGAGGAGGACAACCCTACGGCATATCCAACGAGGTCAGGCGCCAGCGCATCGCCGGTTTGTATCAGGATGACCGCGATTGTCAGGTGCGATTCTCCCATGAGAACCCCGAGATCAAGAAGGTCTATGCCGATTTCCTCGGGAAGCCGCTCAGCCACAAGGCCCATCAGCTCCTCCACACGGAATACAAGCCCCGTCCACTCTATCAGAAATAGCCCACAGACTTTCGACAGATCCCACACCCCGACCACATCACGGACGGGGTGAAATTTGGTGAGACTTCGCCTGGCTTGCAAGACAGCGGGAAAAAGCACGATCCCATCCCCGCCTCATGGTATTCGGGGGTTGGTGTTTATTCTGGATGGGCTTCCGCTCCGCCGCGATGCAGCAGCCTGAGAAACCATCTACCGGCAAGTTTCAGGTCTTCGAGCATCATATAAAGCGCCGGAACGAGCACGAGGGTCATCGCGGTGGAAAACAAAATCCCAAAGGCCAGTGAAACCGCCATGGGCTTCAAGAACTC
Organism: Opitutales bacterium; assembly: GCA_028704125.1. Taxonomy (GTDB): domain Bacteria; phylum Verrucomicrobiota; class Verrucomicrobiia; order Opitutales; family JAFGAQ01; genus JAFGAQ01. The sequence continues at coordinate 5,907 of JAQVLM010000104.1, read as the reverse complement.
CGCTTGAAAACTGGGTTCCCACAACATGGGCAAAAGACCAAAAAAGGTGGTCGCCGATGTCAGGATAATGGCACGGAACCGGGCGGGACCGGCGTTCAAAACCGCATCGGTGTGGCTCATGCCCTGGGCCTCCCGCTGGTTGATGAAATCCACCATCACCAGACTGTCGTTCACCACAACCCCGGCCAACGCGATAATCCCGCAAAGGGAAAGCAGACTCATTGGCATGCCCATGATCCAGTGCCCGGCCACCGCCCCAACCATTCCGAAGGGAATCACCGCCATGATCACCAACGGTTTCAAATACGACTTCAAGGGAATGGCCATGAGCGCGTAGATCAGAAACAGGGCCAGTATGAACCCTTTCAAGGCAGCATCCAAAGATTCCTTTTCTGACTTCGATTCCCCTTCCATCTCGTAAGTCACCCCCGGATGCTTTCCCAGCAGGTCCGGAACAAACCCGGCCCTCAGCTCCTCGATCACCGACCCCGGGGTAACCTTCGCCTTATCCACGTCTGCCGTCACGTTAACCACTCGTTTGCGATCCACCCTTCGGACCGTGGGATATCCCTTGGCCAGTTCGACCTCCGCGACCGCCTCCAACGGGACCTCCTTGCCATCCGGAGTTCGCACCCGCATGGTCGTGAGGGTGTCAAGACTGCGGCGATCCGCCTCAGGGTAGCGCACCATCACCCGCACTTCATGTTTTCCGCGCTGGATCCGCTGCGCTTCGGCTCCATAGAACGCATACCGGACCTGACGCGCCATGTCGTCCAATCCCAGCCCAAGGCTCTCCGCCTCCGGCTTGATCCGGAACCGCAGTTCCTGCTTTCCAGAACTGAACGAATCTTTGATGTCATACACCCCTGCATACTCCCCGAGTTTTGCCTTGATCGCATCCGCCACCGCATCGAGCTCGGCGAAATCACGACCCACCAACTGGAAATTGATCGGCTCCCCTCCTTCCCCAGTGGAACCGGAAAACTCCAGCTCACTGACTCCAGGCATCTGACCGGTCTTCTCACGGAGCAAACGCACAAATTCAAAGGTATCGGTCAACCGCGACTCGCCCGGAAGCAAAGATGCCATGACCTCCGCCCGGTTTTCAGAGTGGGACATCACAAGAGTGTGCTCCACCGATCCACCCCCGGGGCCCTTCTTTGCGATCATCTCCCGATCCACCTCACGCATCGCGGCTTCGATCCGGAATGCCGTCTCTTGGGTCAGGGACGAAGGGGTTCCTTCGGTCATCACCACGTTCACATGCACAAAATCGACCGGAACATCCGGGAAAAACACCCATGGAACCTTGGCGGAGGTGATCAGCCCAATGGAAAGAATGCACAAGGCGACAAACGTTGCTCCGGTAACATACCGGTAGCGAATCGCAACTTGCATCAGCGGCCGGTAGATCGTTCCGATAAAACGCTCCATACGGTCATTGACCCACCGCTGCGTCCGCAGAATCCAACCGACTTTTCCCTCACGGTGATACTGCACCTTCATCCGCGCCAGGTGGGCGGGTAAGATCAGCTTGGACTCAACCAGCGAGAAACAAAGGCATAGGATGATCACAAGCCCGATCTGGGACCATATTTTGCCTTCGACACCCGGCACCATCAGCATCGGAAGAAAGGCTACCATGGTCGTCAAAACCCCAAAAGTCGCGGCCATTGCCACTTCCCTTGCTCCCTTGATTACATTTTCCAGACTATTTCCATCCCTTCGGGTTACGGTGAACACGTTCTCCCCGATCACAATCGCATCATCCACCACAATCCCCAGCACGATAATAAACCCGAACAGGGACACCATGTTCAGCGAAATGTCCACCTGTGGAAAGGTCATCACCCAGAAGGTTCCGAGGAAGCACACCGGGATCCCCATCATAACCCACAGGGCCAGTTTGAGCCGCAAAAAGAGCGCAAGAGCGAGAAAGACGAGCACCACGCCCATGACCGCATTGCGGCTCATCATATCCAACCGCTGTTTGAGCATGATCGAGTTATCCGCCCACACCACCAGTTCCACCCCGTGTGGAAGCTCCGCCTTCTTCTGCTCCACAAACCGGTGAATCGTGCGGGAGATATTGAGCGTGTTCTGATCTCCGACTCCAAAGACCTGGATCCCTAAAGCCGGCTTTCCATCGAACTCATTCAGCGCCACCCGATCCTCAAAACCGTCATGAACCCGCGCAACATCACCCAATAGAATCCGGGTTCCATCCTCCCGCGTCAGCAGGACAATCTGCTCAAACTCCGGTCCTTCGTAGGCCTGTCCTTTGGTCCGCAGCAGGATCTCACCACCGGCAGTCCGGATCGATCCCCCGGGTACATCCAACGAGGTCTTGCGCACCGCCTGCACAACTGCATCGAAACTCAGCCCGTATTCCTGAAGCGCCGATTCGGAAAGCTCGATGGATACCTCGTATTCACGTTCTCCCCAGAGATCCGCCTGTGTCACCTTCGACAAAGGGTAAAGGAACTTCTGAATCCCGCCCAGAAAACCCGTGCGATCATCCAGCTTTGACGGGTTGATCGCAAGCAGCTCATCCCGGATCTGATGCCCCAGCTCCTTCAGACTGCGCTCATCCATATCCCCCAGCAGAATCAACCACAAGACTTCAGCCCGCAGGATCTCCTCAAAAACCATCGGTTTTTCGGTCTCATTCGGGAACGTGGTAATCGCGTCCACCCGGCTCTTCACCTCGTCCAGTTTTTTGTCGATGTTGTAGCCATTCTCAAGCTCAACGCGAACACTTCCAAGTCCCTCGTAGGCGTGGGTTGTGATCCGCTTGATTCCCTCAATATCCTGAATCGCCTCCTCAATCTTGACACACACTCCCTCCTCGACTTCCTGCGGAGCCGCACCGAGGTAGGCCACCTCGATCCGCATCGAATCCAGACTCACCGTCGGGAAAACCTCCTTGCGAATGCTGAATGCCGTCCATCCCCCCATCACGAGCAGTCCCATCATGAGCAAATTGGCGGCCACCGGGTTCTGTGCGAACCAGGAGATCAAACCACGCTTCCAATCCTTATCCTCTTCCATACCCATGCATCCGTAATTTCAACCCATCCCGACGTTCCCGGACGCCCCCAGCCATACCGATTGGGGCCGCCATTGGCATCCCACAATCATTCGCCATTGCCGGACTCCTCTTCCGACGCATCAGCCGGCTGCCCGTCGCTAGAGCTTTCGGTCTGTGATGCAACGACCTCCACATACATTCCTTCCACCATGACATCCATCGGAGACACACAAACCCGGTCTCCCTTCGAAAGTCCTTCGCGGATGAACACACGATCCGAGTCAGTACGGAGGACATCAACCTCGCGTGAATACAGTCTGGATTCGCCGTCCACCACGAGCACATAGCGGTTATCCCTCAATGCGTGACGGGGCAAAACCACTACCCCGGACTGGGAAACTCCACTGATCGAAGCTTCCACAAAGCAACCCATGGCAAGGGCTCCACTCTTGCCATTGCTGCCGTAGGGATCCTCCACCCGTGCCACCACATGCATCACGCGGGTCTGGGGATCCACCACGCCCTCTTTCCTCACCAGTTCGGCATGCCATTCCCTTGCCTGCCCAAAACGCGAGCGCAAGCGCACCTCCGCACCTACGGCCGAACCTCCATCTGTCCCGTCCGGAACCCGCACAAAACGGAGATCCTCCGCCATCAACGGTAGCCGTACTTCCGCGTAATCGATCGCAAAAACCTGTGCAACCGGCGTCCCGGGGCTGACATACTGCCCCAGATTAGCGGTGCGCTCCCGCACCATTCCCCGGTATGGAGCACATATCCGGGTGCGTTCGCAATTGCGCCGGGCGTGTTCAAGCGTGGCCCGGGCCGACTGCACGTCTGCCTCCGCCTCCTTCAACTGAGGCTCCCTCAAAACCAGAATGCCGGCATCCGCAGGGTCGCGCCCCAAAGCGGTCCAATCCCGCAAGGCCTGTTCCGCCAATGCCTTTTCCTGCAACAGCTTCACCTCGCATCGTGCCACCTCGGCTTCCGCTCCCATCAACGACGCCCGATAGTCCCCGTCATCCAGCCGCAGCAAAAGCTCGCCCGCTTCGAAGACTCCCCCGGCGCAGAGCACAGGCGACACTTCCACGACCCGACCGGACACCTCCGCCACCAGTGTCGTCTCCGTGTGGGGTTGCACTGTTCCCCGGCTCTCCACGTCAAAACTCACTGCTTCTGGAAAAGCCTCTGCCACCTTGATCAAGGGTCGCTGGACCTCAATTTCCCGCTTCTCAGCGTCCTTTTTTGTCAGGTTCATCGCCACGACGGTCGACACCGCCAGCAGCAATACACCCGCCGATCCAAGCACACTCACCATAAACCGTTTGTCCATCGCTATCATATCCCGCTCCTATCCCTTCGTTTTACCCATCTTCCCGATCTCACCGGTCATCTCCGCCGGAGCTTTCGCTGTTCTCCCGGAACAAGCTTCCGCCAAGAGCCAGCAGCAGGTTGATCCGGCTGATCATCCGCTCTTTGCGCACTTCGATCATACCCTCACGCGCACTCAAGGCCCTTCGATGGGCCTCCAATGCCGTAATGATGTCAACCAGCCCACTCCCATACTGCTCCCAAGCCAGTTGCTCGGCTGCCACCGCATGCTCCACCGAGGCAGCCACCGCGTCCGCCTTGTCCGCCAGCAAACGGTCCGCGACCAAACCCTGTTCGACCTCGAAAAAGGCCTGATTCACCACCTGCCCATATTCAATTGAAGCCTGCTCCAAGAGACGATCCGCGTATCCGGATTCGGCCGCCATCCGCCCACCACTCCAAAGGGACTGGTTCACCCGGACCCCCGCATTCCACTGCCGGAAATCCGTGTCGCCCAAATCCGCGGTATCGTCGGCTACCACTCCCCCTTCGGCCTGAAAAACCACCTTTGGCATCCGCGCCTTCCGGGCCGCGCCTGCTTGTGCCTCAGCGGCAAGCAGGCGACGTTCCGCTGCCAACAGGTCCGGTCGGCGCTGCAACAGAGACGAAGGCTGCCCACAAAGCGGAAGGGTCCCCGGGTCAGGCCAATCCCCAAAACGATCCAAACGACCATCCGGATAGTCACCCACCAAGACCTGAAATGCTTTTACCGAGCGCGAAAACTCCGCTTCACGATCCGCTATTACAGCCCGTGCACCCTCGGTGGTGGCCCTCGCCAAGCGCAAATCCAATGCGCTCACCCCGGCGACCCCCGATTCATAACGGTGGCGCACCAACTCTGTGCTCGCTTCGTAGCTCGACAACGTATCCCGTGCGAGATCGCGTTGATCCCGCGCCGCCAGGAGCCCATACCACGACCGCGCCACCATGCCCGCCATCGAAAGTCGCACCCCCTCGAGATCGTAGGCGGCCGCCTCACTCGCTTCCCTGGCGCCTCCGGCCGAATCCCGGACACGCCCCCATACATCCAACTCCCACGAAGTCTGGAGTCCCCATCCATAGACACTGCTTTCCCCGTAGGACTCACCCGACATTCCGGGACCGGAAAAACGCCGCTCACCCGACCCATACGCCGACAAGGTCGGATACAAGCCAGCCGCCTCCATTCGCGCCAGTTCCATGGAAGCCTCCACCCGGCTTCTTGCCAGCCTCACATCCGGGTTGTGTTCCAACGCCCGCCTCACCCAACGATCAAGCTCCACATCCGCAAAAGCATCCAGCCAGCCATCGGCCGCAAACCCACTCACCGCACTGTCGGCGTTTTTCTCAACACCTCCGGTGACAGCGACCCACTGCGACGGCCCATCCTCATGCATTTGGGAACGGACCGCCTTAGGCCCACCGGCACAACCGCCCAATATCAAAAATCCGGCGGAAAACAACGCCACCGGAATAAGGACGCTCCAACTCCGGCCGGCATGCTTTTGATCCAACCCGCTGTTCCA
>JAQVLM010000103.1 GCA_028704125.1 Opitutales bacterium | reverse complement strand
TGGCAGCCTTGGGATATTGCCTGTGGATGGTTGAGGACCGCTGGTTTGGGCTGGGGGTGATCAGCGTGCTGCTTCTGGGTTTCGGTGGCATTGTCCTGCTGATCACGGGCGTGCGTTGGGGGCTTCGCCGTCTGTTCCGCTCGGTTCCGGGCGGGCGCACCTGGCACCTTTGGCAACAGGCCGCCGCCAATCTCTACCGGAAGCAGAACGCCTATGGTTTTTCGCTTTCCGCAATCGGCTTTGGCGTTTTCCTGGTCCTGACGCTGCACGGTTTCTTTCGCAGTTTCTCCGCACTTGGGGTGGACGGGATCATGGGTTTTTCGTCCAGTCAGGATTGGGGAGTGCTCAGCCCATACCTCGCCTGGCTCGAAGAGGTGTTTTTCCTGAATCAGGTCGGCGGTGTGCTCATCCTGACCTGCGGTGTGCTCTCGGTGTTTGTGCTGCTCACCATGCAGCGGCGCAACCGCATCCATGAGATGGTGATCCTCGGTGTGCTCGGTGCGGATGCCGAGTGGTTGCGCCGGCTCATGCTCGCGGAGTCCGCTTTGGCCGGGGCTATCGCCGGCGGGGCGGGGGTGGTCGCCGCATCGCTGCTGTCGGGTTGGGTCGGGCAGATCAATGGAGATGCGCTTTCCGGCGGGATCGATCCACTCATCGCCTGCCTGGTTTGGGCAGGCTGCATCGTTCTGATGGTTCTGATGGGCCTTTTTAATATGAAGGGGGTGGTGGGCTTCCCTCCGCTCATCGTGTTGCGCCGCAGGCGGCATTTTGCGAATTGGTAGCTTGTGTTTGGGCCAATTACTGTTTTGATAGTGATCACCTATGACCCGTTTTTCGTTCCTCGCATTCGCAGCAGTGGTTTCAATTTTGCCGGTGTTCTGTGTCCGTGGGGATGCTCCGGATGCGGATGCGCCGGCTTCCCCAGCCGTACCGGTGGAGGTGAGCCCAGCCGTATCGGATGAACCTGCGACGGTGATTTCACAAGCCGCTTCTGATCCAGCCATCGCCGAATCGGCCGTAGCCGTTGCCGCGAACACGGATCAAACAACGGCTCCGGCCGCGGCGGATGCCGTGGTCGCTGAGAAGCCCGTGGAACCGCCCGCTCCATCGGTGGAGGAGCAAGCGCTTGCAAGAGAGTCGGCCACTCCGCCTCAAAAGGCCTATGTGATCCCTGTCAAGGGTGCCATCGGTTCGCCGACCCTCTATATCCTGAGGCGCGCACTCAAGGAAGCGCTGACGAATGGGGTGGACCTCATCGTGCTCGACATGGACACCCCCGGAGGGGAGCTTCAGAATACCCTTGAAATCATGGACGCGCTGAGCCGCTTCAAAGGCGAGACCCTTACCTATGTGAACACCGAGGCGATTTCCGCCGGTTCCTTTATCGCGATCAGCACGGATGACATCTATTTTGAGGAAAACGGTCAGATCGGGGCCGCCGAGGTCGTCAGTGGCACCGGTCAGGATATTCCTGAGTCCATGAAGCGGAAGCTCCAGAGCTACATCAATGCCAAGGTGCGGGTCTATGCCAAGAACCACCGCTACCGCGCTGACGTGATGCGGGCGATGACCGATCCGGATTTCGAGCTCAAGATCGGCGATACCGTGCTCTCTCCCAAAGGTGAATTGCTTTCCCTTACGGCCTCTGAGGCCATGACCCCTTACGGCGATCCCCCTGAGCCGTTGTTTGGTGCCGGCATCGCCTCGTCGGTGGAAGATGTCCTCTCCATGCGCTACGGAGCGGGGGTGGTTGAGATCAAGGCTTTTGAGGTGACCTGGTCCGAGCGTCTGGCCCAGTTCATGCAGGGTGTTGCCCCGATTCTGGTCAGTATTGGTGTGCTCCTCCTCTTTATTGAGTTCAAGACCCCGAGTTTCGGCCTCATTGGAAGCCTCGGTATTCTCTGTCTGGTGATCGTGTTCGCCAGCAACTATGTGGCGGGATTGGCGGGTTACGAACCTTTGATTTTGTTTGTTGTGGGCCTTCTGCTCATCGCCGTGGAGTTGTTGATCCTGCCGGGATTCCTCATCCCCGCGTTTCTCGGGATCTGCTGCGTGCTGGTTTCGCTGGTCTGGTCCATGGCCGATCTGTGGCCCGAAGGCGAGGGGGGGCGTATCGTGATCGCATGGGATGAGGTCCAACGGTCCACTGGTTCACTTCTGCTCAGTTTGCTCGGTTCCCTGGTGGGGATGATACTTGTGGTGCGTTTGCTGCCCAAGACGCCGCTCTGGAGTCGTGTGGCGCTGCAGGGCACCTCGCCGGATCCGGATCCCGTGCTCGTCGGCGGTGGGCGCCGCAGCGATGGCGGGACTGCGCTTCCCCCGGTTGGAACGGTCGGGATCGCACTCACCCCCATGATCCCAAGCGGCCAGATCGAGGTGGAAGGCAGGCGTTTTGAGGCCATGGCCCAGACCGGTAGCATTGACCGCGGCGATCGCGTCGTGGTGGCCGGCTTCCGGCAGTTCAGTGTATTGGTGAAGAAAGCGGAGGACTGATATATGACCACCATTGTAGCCCTCATTGTATTTGCGCTGGTCTTGCTCTTCCTCCAGATCGTCATTCCGGGCGGAGTGTTGGCCGTGGTCGCCAGCCTGCTCATCCTTGTTGCCTCCATTGTCACATGGCAGCAATACGGGGTTTTTCCGGCATTTCTGGTTTTTCTCGGATCCGCGATTCTGGCATTGTTTTGTTTCTTTCTGGAAATTCAATTGCTTTCCAAGACCCCGCTTGGTTCCTGGATCCGCCACACCGGCACGATCGAAGGGTCCAGCCTCAAGGCTGCGGACGATCCGGAGCTTCCCAGTTCCGAAGGCGATGTTGTCGTGCCCCTTCGCCCGGTCGGTCGCGTGAAAGTCGGCGATCGGATCTACGATGCCCGTTCCGAGAGCGGTTGGCTCGAAATCGGCGATCGGGTCCAAGTGATCCGGGCCAATTCTTTTAGTCTGATTGTTAAGAAATCCTGAACCCTATCATACTGCTATGCACCTGAATACTATGTTGCTTGGAGAGCTGGGACTGAAAGCCATTCTCATCGGAGTTGGCGTGTTGTTCCTCATCATTATCTTCTTTACCATTATCTCATTCCTGAGCGTGTGGTTGAAGGCACTGTCGTCCGGAGCCCCTGTCAGCCTGCTCAACCTTGTGGTCATGCGCTGGCTGCGGAAATTGCCCCATTCACTGATTGTGGATGCTCGCATCATGGCCGTGAAGGCCGGCATCGAAGTCACGATGAATGAAATCGAAACCCACTATATGGCGGGTGGGGACGTCATCCAGACCGTTGACGCGCTTATCCGTTCCCGTAAGGCGGGTATCGAACTCGATTGGAACGGCGCCTGCACCATCGACCTTGCCACAAAGGGCACCGAGAAGTCCGTGATTGAGGCGGTCCGCACCTCCATCAATCCCAAGATCATTGACTGTCCAGCACCGTCCAGCGGTCGTTCGACTATCGACGGGGTTGCCAAGGATGGGATTCAGGTCAAGGCCCGTGCCCGTGTCACCGTGCGCTCCAACCTTGAGCACTATGTCGGCAGTGCCCAGGAGGAAACCATTATCGCCCGTGTGGGTGAGGGGATTGTGACCACCATCGGCTCGGCTGAGAGCTACAAGTGGGTCCTCGAGAACCCGGATTCCATTTCCCGCAACGTGCTGTCCCGCGGCTTGGATGTTGGCACCGCTTTTGAGATCCTTTCGATTGACATCGCTGACGTTGACGTTGGCGAAAACGTGGGTGCCACCCTGCAGGTCGCACAGGCCGAAGCCAATAAGAACACCGCCCAGGCACAGGCCGAAATCCGCCGCGCGGCCGCTGTCGCCCAGGAACAGGAAATGAAGGCCCGCGTTCAGGAGATGCAGGCCAAGGTCGTCGAAGCCCAGGCGCAGATCCCGATGGCCATCGCCCAGGCCTTCCGCGAAGGCAACCTCGGGGTCATGGACTACTACCGTTTCAACAATATCCAGGCTGACACCAAGATGCGGGAAACCATCTCCAAGGATGAGGGCACTTCCGGCAACCTGCCCAACGCCTGATCCCCGGGACTGAGATCCCCTTGCATGGGCCGGGCCGCCTTTCCCTCTAATATAATATATAAAGGCGGCCCGGGTTCCATTACCCTTTCCAAACTCCCCTCATTTGAAAACACCAAGCTTCTCCCATGGATAATCTGGAAGATATCGTTGTTCCCATTATCATCGGCATCGTATTCCTGCTGCAGGCCATTTTCGGGCGCAAAAGGCCCAACGGAGAAGAGGACGACGATCCAACTGCCGCCGACGACCCATCCGATCAATTCCGTAAGATCCGGGATGAAATCCAGCGGCGCATCGAGGAGAACCGGCGCAAACAGGAGGGCGGGTCATCCCCCGCGGCTCCGCATCAGCCGGCCGGATCCCAGCGGATCCCGACCATGCGTCCCGCCTCGACGGCTGCTCCCACTCCCCAACGGACCTCGACCCATCGACCGGCGGCCGCTCACGAAGTATCCGGTGCCGAGCGGATGCGCCAGATGCAGCTCCAGATCGACGAGGCCCGCAAGCGCGCCCGCAAGGATGAATTACGTGCCGCCGCCATTCGCCGCGAAACGCAAGAGCGCGCCAGAGTATACGGGGGGTATTCCACCCGCAGCTCTCATTCGTTCCAGTCCACCGCTGATCTCGTTGACAGTGTGGTATCCGATTTGCAGGATCCCGTCAGTGCCAGAAAAGCGCTCCTGTTCAGCGAGATATTCGGCGCACCGCTTGGCCTTCGGTCATCGGGAGCATCCCGTCCCCTGTGGGAAAAGTGATGGGATATTCTCGTTTTAAATAGACCCATCTGAACGAATTCATCCGCTCATCCTTGCTTCTCCGGACCAAAATGCGAGTGATTTTGCGAGTGGGTCAATTAACTATCCACAAACGAGAAATCCATGTGAAATTGTTAAATTCTAGTCCCAGAGCAGAAATAAGTATTGAGTTAACGGAAAATTTGCTTAAAAACTAACAAAAAAATGATGCCAACAGGGGTTATGGTCCCGTTGTCTTCATACCCTCCAAAATTAACTGTCAAGAATCCACGATGATAAACAACGCTACTCCCAGGGTTAAACGGTTCATCTCCTATACGCATTCCCGGTTTGCCGCAATTGGACTTGCGGCTGTCGTTGCCGGCGGCCTTTGTGTTAGGGGCTACGCTCAGGAATCCGATATTGTCACCACGACTTCGGGTGCCACCGCCTCCGAAACCGTTGCAGCTCCTCAGGACCTCGCAGCTCCTGCCGCTGAGGTCCGGGCTCAGAACGAGACGATCAGCCTCAACGTGGATAATCAGGAGATTCGCGTGATCCTGCGCAACATCGCCGATATTTACGAACTCAACATCGTGATTCCCGATGAGCTTCAGGGCACCGCTTCCCTGAATCTGCGCGATGTCACTTGGCAGCAGATTTTCGATATTGTGTTGGCTGAGGCCGGATATTCCTGGAGGGACGAAGAAGGCATCATCCGCATTCGCATGGGCACGGGAGATTCAGGAACTGCAGTTGACCCGCGTGTTACCATTCGTCCGGATGGCTTGATCGACGTGGATTTTCGCAGTGCCACAGTCGGTGGTATTGTTTCGGCAATTGGTCGTTCGCTTGATTTGAACGTCGTGATGAAGCCCGATCCGATTCTCGAGTCGCAGATGTCGGATTTCCGCCTTAAGGCTGTGACTTGGCAGCAGGCGATGAATGCCGCTCTCAATGCCTACGCTTTCGGCTACGAGGACAATGAGGGCGTGCTCACCATCAAGTCCCTCGCCGAAATCAACTCCGTTCCGGATGTTTCCCGCGTGTTCCAGGTGAAATACTCGGAAGCCTCGAGTATCGCAACCTTGCTTGAAAAACAGGCGGGTGTTACCCGGGTTGTCACCGACTCCCGCAGCAATGTGATCATCCTGACCGGTCAGCCTGCCCGCATGGGTGAGTTCAAGACCCTCATCGATACCCTCGACCGTCCGACTCCTCAGGTGATGATCGAATCCCGTTTTATCGAAGTGGCACAGAACGATGTGAAGAACCTCGGGGTTAACTGGGCGTCCCTTTCGTCCTACGGCGTGAGTGCTGGACCTTTTCAGCGCTCTTTCGTAAAGCAGACTCAGGAAGACGACGCAGCGACTGGCCGTACCACTGACGATATGGCTTCCTCAACCAGCCGTTCCGGCAACTCCGGTGCGATTACCTCCAATCAGGTTGAGTCCACCATCAATCGCCTCAAGAACCTCGTGGATAACACGACTACCCAAAAGACCGACACTGCTATCTTCTCGGCCGACGCTTTCAGTATCGTGCTTTCCGCACTCGCCACGAACACCAATTCCAAGATTGTCGCCAATCCTACCGTTGTATCGCTCAATGGGGAGGAAGCCAAGATTGAGATCATCGACCACTATTATATGCAGGAAGCCGGAACGGTTTCAAATGGTGTGGTTACTCAGGGTAGCATCATTAAGCTGGATCCGCTCCCGGGTATTTCGCTGAGCGTTACTCCTACCATCAGTGGCGGCGACTTCATCTCGCTGCGGGTTGAACCTCAGGTGAACAACCAGGTCGGTGAGCAGGAATTCAACGAAACCTTCATCCCGGTCGTCCGTCAGCGAACGGCGCTTACCCATGTGATGGTGAAGGACCGTGAAACCCTGGCCATCGGTGGTCTGGTGGACGAAACCACCCGCAAGATCACCAACAAGGTTCCTCTGCTGGGTTCAATCCCGCTGGTTGGCCGCGCTTTCCGTCATGATTCGGATACGGTTCTGGCTACCAATCAATTGATCTTCATTACCGCCAGTATCCTCAACCCGAACGAGACCAACTACGTGGATCTGGTGGGGCGCGACCGCCTGAACTCCCTCGGATTGTCCGATCGCGATATCCAGGGCACCCGCTACCAGTTGCCTCCTGAGGAGGAAGCCTTGCACGCCGCTATCCTCAAATACCGCACTCAGGTCGAGGCCGAAGAAAGCCAGAGCAAGCTCAATCAGCAGATCGAGGCTTTCCAGAGCATCGAGTTGAAGAAGGCGGAAAAGGCTGCAAAGGAAGCCGAAAAGCGTGAGCGCGCCGCTGAAAAGGCCGCCGCCAAGGCCGAAAAGGCTGCCGCCAAAGCTGCCGCAAGGGGTGAAACCGTCGCTCCCGTCACTTCCGGGGACGACAGCGATGCCTCCCGTCGGGGACGTCGCACTGTGCCTGCGTTCTAATTGGGGTTGATTCCCATCTCCCCAAACCAGAAACAAAAGGAAAGATAGCCTCATGATGAAAACATTCATTCGGCATACAGTGATCCTCGGGGCCGTGGTTGGCATGGCCTCTGGATTGTGGGCTCAGGAGCCCGATCCCTTTGAGGAAAAATACACTTACTACAATAACCGCGGGCTCGGTGAGCGCTTGGTGGTGTCGTTTCCCAAGGCGGAAACGGAGATCGCCAGGAGCATCGAAATGATCATTTTCGACGAGTCTTTCTATAATCAGGAGAGGCTCACCTACGATTCCCGTCAGGTCGCCATATTCGCCGGTATGGGTATGGGTTCTTCCGGTCTCAAGCTGGTGCTCAACGATCACAGTCAGCGCAACATGTTCGAAACCGTGCTCGACCGCTTTGTCAAAACGGTTGGGTTGTTCAGGGACAACGAGGATGCAATCGTGGAATCCCGGAAGGATTGGATGGGCGATGGCTGGAACGCTGTCGCAGGTCCACGCAAGCTCGGTAATGTGTTCTTCTACCCGACGAAGCAGACGATGGAAGCCACCTTCAACTTCGACCCGGAAATGAATCGGATCTGGTTGAACATGGGCAGCCGTGTCTTCATGGATCACCAAGTGGTTCCCTATGTCATGCGAATGGTCAACCAGATTCCTGCCTATCAGGACCGGTTGGTGTCCCTTCGCAATGAACTCGGCAAGACCAATGACCAGATCGATGGCATGGTCGGCGTGGACCGCGTCCGGTCTAAACTCTGATGATGATGTGTGCTAACCGCTGAAACCTCAAATTATGAAAAACAGCATAAGATTTCTTTCGCGTGCCCTCACAGGCGCTTTTGTGATGCTGACCTTGCTTGGGCATTCCCTGCTGGGGCAGTTGACAAGTATGAGTATCACCTATCCTGAGAGTTCCGTATCCCTAGTGGAGGGGCAGGAGTTCTCCATCATCGCATCGCTTTCATGGGATCCTGCGGGTCCCGCTGAAGGGGATATCACAGTGACACGGATTTACGAGGGGATTCCAACGGATCTGGATATTTTTCAAGAAGTTAAAAAAGCGGAACCTTCTGTGTCTATTTCGGGACTGGTGATTCCTGAGCTGACCGGGCTATCGAATCAGGTGACTTACGTCCTCAACTATTCTGAGAGGGTGCCTCTACCGAGCAGCTCGTCGACTCAGATCACGTTCACCATCGGCACGGCTAGCCCGGTTGACGGAGAACTCACCGACGTCTCGATCGACTTTCCTATGGAGAATGCTCAGGTGAGTGTGACCGAGCCGATCTGGATTCAGGCTTCCGTGTTGCCACTTAACTACTCCAACAACGCCAAGGTGGATTTCTACGCCGAGGGTTATAAGATCAACGGGGGTGCGATTGCCTCGACCAATGGTTTGTTCAATTTCACATGGTCGGATCATTGGGTCGGGACGATCCGGATCACGGCCCGCGCCACTTTGAACAACGGCACGTTCCGTGAAAGCGAGGTCCGCCGCATCCGCGTGTTGCCGG
>JAQVLM010000102.1 GCA_028704125.1 Opitutales bacterium | reverse complement strand
GGTTGGAACGAGAAAAATCCAACCCGGGTTCCTTTGGAGAAGAGTCCAATCGTATTTCCGGCGGATTGGGGTTGGTGGGTTTTTCCCATGTCGAGAGTTCGGAGGTCAATATTGCGGAGGATCAGATCCCATCGGACCCCGTTCGGGCTGTAGAAGGCGTTGAGAAGATGGCCGTTCCGTTCCAATTTGAGCCAGATGGAATCTCCGAAAGGATTATCGATTTCGAATCGGTCTCCGAATAGGTTCACTCCAATATTCCTTCCATCTGAGAAACCACTGTAGAGCTCGATTGCCAGCGATCCATCCGGGTTTGTCAGGCTGATCCCGCCGCGTTGACCCGGGGCATCGGCTTGCAGCGAAACCAGCGTTGCCACGGAATAGGATGCTTCCGTTTCGCGTTGGAGAATATGGGTTTTCCCATTTGTGGCGTCCATGATAAGCCATCCTGCTTTTTCGGACAGGTTGATCCGGTCGGCATCGGATGTATTTTGGAAAAACCAGTGTGGACCCGGCTGTCCGGTTTCGAACCAGTCGGAACGGGTGCTCCTGCGAGGAATTCCGGTGCTCATGAGGCTCGGTCCGGGCGTTGGATGAAGGGTCGGCGCGGAAATGATCGGCATACCGTCATTGCTCCATGTGATGCTGTGGAGTAAACCCTGTCGCCCGAACCCGCTCCAGTCATCCAGATGGTTGATCCGGAAGCTGTGCGACAGAGTCCACCATGATCCATCCTGGATCTGAACGGGGGCGGTCATGTGGGTGGATAGACGGAACTGCACTTCCGGTTCGGAGATTGGTTCAACGCACGCCCCGAGGCTCTGCCAGTTTCCGGGTGAGGCGGTGAGGTTGCGGGTACGCAGAACATGTTGGACTCCGGATTCGCCGGCAGTTGTGAAGTAGTAATACCAGCCGTCTCTTCTGATTAACACAGGGCTGGCTTTCCCGTTCCATGCGGGGTATCCAAGCATCCAGTCGAGATCGATGCGCTTATTGGTCGGATGACCGTCAGCTCCGAGCATGTGGATGCGGTTGGTCGAAGCGCTTCTTGAAAGCAGATAGGGCGTCCCATCGTCATCAACGAACACCGAAATATCCGTACCGCCTGAGGAAGGGGTTTCGATGCTGCCGATCTGGATGGGATCCGACCACGGGCCTCCGGGACTATCGGCAGTGCACGCGAAGATCGCGGGATGGCTCAGGTTGGAGAAATAGAAACGGAAGGATCCGTGAAAACGGGTGATCACGCCTTGCCATTCTGCTCCGGGATACTGATCCGCGATCCAGGCGGAACGGTTTGCGGGAATCACGTGACTTAGGGTTTCCCAATGCATGAGGTCTCTGGAGTGAAGAATCTCGCCAAAAGGTGACGGGTGGCGGCTCGATCCACTCAGGTAGAAATCCTCGCCATCCTGAAGCAGGACCGGATCGGGGTGATTCCCGGGTAATACCGGATTGATCAGGGATGTTACCGAACGGAGTGGCCCTGCCAGGGTCATGATGCTTTGGGGCGGAAGTGACAGAAGCGTTGGATCGGCACTGACTTCAATCGCTTCCATTCGCGCTGCATTATGGTCGGCGGTGCTCTCCCACCGGCCGAGTTGCCCAAGCGCGCCTCCCTCAAACGCCAGGGATAGGGGTTGCGGGGACGGGTTCCGGTTGATGACCACAATGGTGGCTGATTCAGTGTCGCGGAAGGCACTGACGAATACGCCTTGAGCGGGTGTGGAATCTGCCTCCACCCGATACCATCCGGGTCGGACAAAGCGGGAGAAGTGACTCATCACATAGCCGCGTTGGCTCATGGAACCGTCTTCCGCAAGAGGCCCGTAGAAACGGCGCAGATACCACCAGAGGTAAGCGTTGAAATTGCTGGCCATGCAGTCATGGATTTCTTTTCCGGTGGCCAACACGCTTGCCCAGTCGATCTCGAGTTCGAGGTGTTCGGTCATCCAGACTTCTTTGTTGAGTCGCTCAGCGAGCGGGTAGGCATAGAGGCCGCCTCCGTAGATGTGCCCGCCGATGATGTCCACTTCCGCAGCGGCCTCGGGATCGCGCAGGATCGGGTCGGATTTGCTGCGGTCAAAGCGGAAGGATTCCGGCGCTACGACCAGGCATGGGATGATGGATGCATGGTTTTTGAGGAAATCGACCATCTGGGCCGGTGTCCAATCGCAGCTTTCGTAGTCCACCCGGATGTCGGGTTCGTTTTGAATCGAGATAGCGAAAAGCTCAGCCCCGTTATCCTTCATGTAGTTCGCAAAGTCAGCGAGGTGTTGCGCATAATCCCGATAGTGCCCGGGAAGCAGCTCACCGCCGACAAGGCTGCCATTGGTTTTCATGTGGGCAGGGGGTGACCAAGGAGATGCCAGAAGAATGGCCCCAATGGATTTTGCGCGGATCGCCGCTTCCAGCCCTTTGGACCATTGCCCGCGATCAACCGGCACTTTGATCCGCAGGATAGTGAATCCGAGCTGGCCATCTCCGGCTCCGAAGGCACGATCAACCTCCTCCACTGAGAGGCCATTGATCCAGTCGGGCATGTCAACCGCCCCGAACCCCCTGATCCGCTGATGCTGCGTCGCAAAGTCAATATGGGCGGTTTGTGCTGTGATCAACAGAGGGAATATCAACGCGGCTGCCCTGAGGAAGAGTTGAAACATGGGGTTCATGGGGTGTCCTTTCTTCAAATACGGTTGTATCCCGAATCGGGTTGCAGTCCTTCAACGTTTGAGACGCGAGGTAAACACATGTTCAATACGATGGTTTCAAGTTGGAACAATAGCAGGCGGTGGCGGGAAAGCGACATCCGGTTCGAAACGGAATGCACGCTCCATGCAATCACTTTATGCAAGGGGTGCCGGAGATTCAATCCCGAGGATCCGGTTTTCATCCCGGGCGGGATTTGCCCGAAACGCGAACTTAACTGTCAAGTGGATTAAGGGTGAGCGGATCTGGCCGCAGTGTGGTATTGGTATCTCGGATTGGAGCAATCCGTCAGCCCGGATCTGAGGGATGGGTCAATGCCTCGATATTCCGGGCGTGTCTGTTTGTTGTTTCCGTAAGCCAGCCTGTGGAACCGTTGATAGTATGAGAGGAATGAACATGAGTCGTATTGGGGTGACCGCATGGTTTGTGTGGATGGGATTGGGTTCCGTGTTGATCGGAGGCGAAGATCTGAACCGGCTTTGGTATGCGCAACCCGCTTCGCAGTGGGTGGAGGCCTTGCCGATCGGAAACGGCAGGCTGGGCGCCATGGTATTCGGCATTCCTTCTTTGGACAGGCTCCAGTTGAATGAGGATACGGTTTGGGCGGGCGAGCCCGGCAATAATCTTCCGGAAGGATTCCGCGAGGTGTTGCCAAAGGTGAGGGCCTTGATCAGGGATGGCCATTTCAAGGATGCCGAAGCCGTGCTCATGGAGGTGATTCCCCAACAGGGAGATGAGCGGATGAACCATGGAATGGCCTACCAGCCGGTGGGTGATCTGTTGATTGAGTTTCCGGGTCATGACAATTGGGATAACTACCGTCGGGAGCTCGACATCGCGAATGCGCTTTGCTCCACCCGATACTCGGTCGATGGGGTTGTGTTTACCCGTGAATACTTCGCGTCCGCGGTGGATCAGGTGATCGCGGTCCGGCTGTCTTCCAGCGAAAAATCCCGGATCACCTGCAAGCTTGGGTTTTCGAGTGAGCACGGGAAACACCAGATATCGGTGGCAGATGGAATGTTGCTATTGGATGGGGTGAGCAGTTCCATGGAGAACAAAGAGGGTCGGGTGCGCTTTCAGGCAAGGGTGATGCCGGCAATAGAGGGCGGGAGTCTTGAGGTTGAGGGGAACCGGTTGGCCGTGAAGGACGCGGATGCGGTTGTGGTTTATGTGGCGATCGGAACGAATTTCAAAAACTTCAGGGACTTGGGGGGCGACCCGAAACGCCTCTCGCTTGTGCCGCTTTCGAAGGTGAAGACTCGCGACTATGATTCGGTCCGGGCAGATCATGTCGCCGATCACCGGCGTCTGTTCGATCGGGTGGTATTGGATCTTGGAGAGAACGATGCCGCGGGGAAGCCCACCGACCAGCGGATCCGGGAGTTTTTTGACGGTAATGATCCTCAACTCGTCAGTCTCTACTTCCAGTATGGGCGCTACCTGCTGATCGCATCGTCCCGGCCGGGAACTCAGCCGGCCAACCTTCAGGGGATCTGGAATGAGCATCTGTTTCCGCCATGGGACAGCAAATACACCGTGAACATCAATGCGGAGATGAACTATTGGCCTGCCGAACCCACGAATCTGGCTGAGCTGCATGAGCCTTTGTTTGCGATGCTGGAGGATTTGGTGGAATCGGGTGGGGACGCTGCCCGCGAATTGTATGGTGCCCGGGGATGGGTGGTGCATCACAACACCGATTTGTGGCGGATTGCGGGCCCGGTGGATGGTGGGTTCTATGGGATGTGGCCGATGGGTGGCGCATGGTTGAGCCAGCACGCATGGCAGCATTACTTGTTCAGTGGGGATCAGGCATTCCTCAAACGGATCTATCCGGTCCTGAAAGGTGCCGCCTTATTCTATGTAGATGTGCTTCAAGAACATCCAAATGGAGAATGGTTGGTTGTGAGTCCAGGGATGTCTCCGGAGAATGCGCATGTGCATGGCACGACCCTTTGCGCTGGTGCTACGATGGACAACCAGTTGGTGTATGATGTGTTTTCAAATGCGATGGAGGCGGCGGATCAATTGGGGGTGGATGCCGAATGGGTGGAAGAATGGCGGTCCATGCGATCCCGTTTGCCGCCCATGCGGATCGGACGTTTCGGTCAATTGCAGGAATGGCTTGAGGATTGGGACCGTGAGGATGACCGGCACCGGCACGTCTCCCACCTCTACGGATTGCATCCGGGCGACCAGGTATCCCCGTATGCGACCCCCAATCTCTTTGGTGCAGCCAGACAGTCCCTTGAATACCGGGGGGATGAATCCACCGGTTGGTCGATGGGCTGGAAGGTCAACCTGTGGGCGCGCCTGCTCGATGGCAATCGCGCGCTTAAGCTGATACGGGAGCAATTGACTCCATGCACCAATATTGACGGATACGATGGAAAAGGAGGGACTTATCCCAACCTTTTTGACGCGCATCCTCCCTTTCAAATCGATGGAAACTTCGGATGCACTTCCGGGATCAGCGAGATGTTGGTCCAGTCCCACGACGGGTTTGTTTCCCTGCTTCCTGCTTTGCCAGACGCATGGTCATCGGGTTCGGTGAAAGGGCTTAGGACACGGGGCGGATTTACGGTCAATATGGTCTGGAAGGATGGAGTGCTTACCCATGCGGAGATCCATTCCGCATTAGGCGGGGTCTGCCGTGTGCGTTCGCATGTTTCATTGGTTTGCGATGTTCCGATGAATCCGGTTTCCGAAGGAGATGCGAACCCGAATCCGTTTTTCCGGAAAAACCCGGTGCGGGATGCGGACCTCCCCTCGGCAGGCAGTAACCCTGTCTCACAACACGCGATCCGGAAAACATTCCTCTACGACATTGAGACCATCCCGGGTTCCGTTCTGCATCTGAGGCATGCCATGGAAGAACGTGGCGATGCCCCGATGATCGTCTGCGAATGACTTGAATGCGTCCGACAAAAATGAATACTGAATCTTCCAAAGCTCCACGCACGAGGATCTCATCATCCATTTGCTTTGCCTTGCGATCATGCTTCGCTATCGTTTTATCACCGGCTTTCAATTAATCACCCACAAAAGATGAATCCTATCGATATGAAACCATTCGCTTATCCAAGATCCGGCAGACTATCACTGGCTACAGCTTTCCTAATATCTGGATTGTCCCTTTGCTTTGGGAATGGCATCGTGGCGGCCGGTTCGGAGCAGGCCGTTGGAAATCCTGATGGTTGCAATGCTGCCAGTCCAAATCCGGTGGCGTTCGATTGGTTCGAATACTCGGGAACAGACCCGGACGCAACCGGGCCTTTGAAACCCGGGACTATCCGCAATCCGGTATTCTCCGGGTTCTATCCCGATCCCAGTATTCATCAGGTTGGAGCGGACTACTACCTCATCAACTCAACCTTTGCTTACTTCCCGGGGCTCCCGATCTTTCACAGTCGGGATCTGGTGAACTGGCGGCAGATTGGGCACATCATAGATCGTCCGGAGCAATTGCCCTACGATGGAATTTCGGTATCCAACGGGCTCTTCGCACCGGCGCTCACCTATCACGACGGAACATACTACGCGGTCTGCACCATGGTCGGAGGACAGGGCAATTTTGTCGTTACGGCGACGGATCCCGCGGGGCCTTGGTCCGATCCCGTCTACACCCCGTTTGAAGGGATTGATCCGTCCCTTTTCTTTGATGATGACGGGCGGGCATGGATGGTGAACAACGGTGCGCCGGTTGGTGATCCGCTGTATGAGGGGCACCGCGCGATCTGGATACAGGAGTTCGATCCTGTGGCCAAAGAGATGATCGGGCCGCGCCAGGTTTTGGTGAATGGAGGGGTGGACATTTCGACCAAACCGATTTGGATTGAGGGTCCACATCTTTTCAAGGTCAACGGCCTGTATTACCTTTCCTGTGCGGAGGGTGGAACGGGTCCGGATCATTCACAGGTGATCTTCCGGAGCGAGAAGGTGGATGGCCCTTATCTGCCATGGAGGGGTAATCCAATTCTGACTCAGCGCACCCTCGACCCACATGTGCCGGGAGCTGTTACTTGCACCGGTCATGCGGACTATGTAATCGGCCCCGATGGAAACTGGTGGGCGGTGTTCCTGGGGGTGCGTCCTTATGAGGGCGATTTCTCTCCGATGGGTCGTGAGACGTTCATGCTACCGATGAAGTGGACGGAAGACGGTTGGCCGATGATTCTCCCCTCCGATCAAAGGGTGCCTCTGGTTCTCGATGCTCCGGCTGGCGCAAACTTTATCGCGAATCCGGAATTGCCGATGAATGGCAGTTTCCAGTGGAGGGACGATTTTTCTGCAGCGGAGCTGTCCCGTCTATGGATCATGCTGCGGGCTCCTTCCCAAGAATGGTGGGTGATGGATGCAAGTGAGGGACACCTGAAAATGGTCCCCCGCCAGGAGAAGCTTTTTGAAAAGAACAACCCGAGTTTTCTTGGCCGCAGGATTCAGCACCCGGTCTTCGAAGCTTCCCTTGCATTTGAGCCGCCGCTCGAGGCGGGAGTTTCTGCCGGACTGGCGGTTTTCCAGAACGATACCCATCACTACTACGCAGGGGTGCGTCGACAAGGGGACGGGCTATCTTTGTTCCTCGAACGCGCCCTTAAGGATGCGGTGGATGAGATCGCTTCTGTAGCATTACCGGATTGCGACTCCATTTCGCTGCGGATCATCAGCGATAAGGCTTCTTGCCGGTTTGAGTATTCAGTGGCTTCCGGAGACTGGGTTCCCTTTGCCACGGATCTCGATGCAAAAATGCTTACCACAGCTGTGGCGGGAGGATTTGTCGGGGCAACAGTCGGCCCGCATGCCCGGATGGACTGAGCGGGCGTCCGTTCCTTTCCCTCCGCCTCCGGGGAGGGATATTGTCTGCATCAGATTTCAGGTTTACTGTAAAGCTGCACGGAATTGGAAATCTCTCAAAACCCGTGAACAAATAACACTTTGGGTGATCCAATTCATTGAATCCTGTTTTGCAGCTTTTGTCGTTGTTATGTTCTAGGGGTAGAAATTACACACATGAGTTGGCGAATTTCAGCAGGATGAAAGGTTGTGATCAACCATCATAGAGGGTCTCTTCCGTTTCCGGGAGAGGCCCTTCTTTGTTGTCCCCTTAGGGTGCGCCTGATGCACTGAAGGACAGGTCGTCGTTCTCCTCATCCGTGGCTTCCACTGTGATGGAGATTGTTTCTTCAGCAGGGACGGCAGGTCGCGGTGAAGCGCCAGGGTGAGGCCGTCGCGTCCGCACCGTTCTGCCCGATGGCTCCGAGCAACACATCGCCTACCATCCGTCCGGGCAGGTCAGCCGCACATGGGGCAGCCAGCAATACCCCGTCGGCTACACTTATGATGCGCAGGGTCGCATGCTCACCCAGTCCACATGGCAGCACTACAACGCCGCCACCGGGGAGGGCACCGGCACCCCCGCGCTCACCCGTTGGGTCTACGACCCCGCCACCGGCCAGCTCGCCCAAAAACAGCACGCCGACGGCAAGGGTCCCTCCTACGGCTACACCCCCGGCGGACGCCTCGCTTCCCGCACATGGGCACGCGGCACCAGCACCACCTACGTCTATGACGATGCAGGCATGATGCGCTCCCTCGACCACAGCGACTCCACCCCCGATGTCGCCTTCTCCTACACCCGCACCGGCCAACTCGACACCGTGCAGGATGGTGCGCTCTCAGGCAGCGGGATCGCCACTCCGCGCTTCACCCACTCCTACACCTACAGCTCCATCGGGCAACTCACCTCCGAGTCCTCCGCGACCACCGTCGGGCGAACCCTCACCCGCGTCTACGAAATCGACGGCACCGTGCCCGGTCGCTCCATCGGTTGGGACCTCCATACCCCGGATGATCCCGCGGACGCGCCTTCCCATTGGCAACGCTACGGCTTTGATGGGGCAGGGCGCTTGAACGCGGTCAGCTCCCCCTCAGGTGAATACAGCTACACCTATGTGCCGCAGTCGCATTTGCTTGCCTCCGTCACCGGTCCGGTGCACAGTGTAACCAACTCCTACGAATCCGGACGCGATGCGATGACCTCCAAAACCAACGCCGTTGCCTCAGGCACAGTTTCCCGC
>JAQVLM010000101.1 GCA_028704125.1 Opitutales bacterium | reverse complement strand
ACGATACCTCCGCTCCGGATCAGGTCGCCGAGGTCTCCGACACCACCCGAACCGTCCTTGCGCTCATCGACGAGCTTACCCCGACCCAGCGCGAGGTCATGCGACTCAAATACCAGGCTGGCATGAGTTATCAGGAGATAGCCAATGTCACCGGACGGAGTGTCAACCACGTAGGCGTCATCCTGCACGAGAGCATGCAGGCACTCCGCCAGAACATCCGGCGCCACAGCGATCTGCTGGGAGCCCCACTCCGCTAACCGACAGCATTACTGCCATGAATATTTCAGAAGACACCCTCATCGATTACATCAACGGCGAATTACCGCCATCGGAGGTCGAAGCACTTGAAAAACGCCTCTCATCCGACCCGAAACTACGCGCCGAACTCGAAGAAGTGCGCGCCACCACAAACCTTATCGAGCAAGCATTCGCCGAGGAAAAGAACCTCGTGCCCGAACCCCACCTGGAAAAAAGCAAATCCATTCCAGCCACCCCCATTCGGCTCCTGCCCAGAGGACTGCGCTGGACGCTCCATCCCCTTATGCTGGGAGGATTGGCAGCTTGCATGGTTTTCCTGTCCGTCCCTGTCCTGATCTGGATCTATCAGAATCCGGGCAAATGCCCCTCAACGGAAAGTGCGGGGGCCGGAGAACACAAGATGCCGGAGCCACCCCCCGTCCCGGGAAGAGTGACACATCCATCCGCTGACGCGGAAACAATCGTCCTATACGATGAGGCCAATCATGTGGATGCCATGGTGGAAGCGGAGGCACCCGTCGAGTTTGCCGCGACGGAAAGTCCAAGTCCAGCCAGTGTCCCAGAGAAGGCCCATGAACCAGACGGGACTGTAGGCGATTCGCGTTCGAGCACGCTTGCGGGCACCCGTATCAATTCTTCACTCAAGGATCATGGGGTCGCAATTGGAAGAGTCACCAAAGAGTTCATAAATGAACAGAGGAAGGAGGTGGAGCAGCCTGAATTCCGCACGGACGCGTTCGACAGCATCACGCCAAACCCCTTCAAACGGGTGGCGCAGCATCCACTCTCCACCTTCTCGATCGATGTCGACACCGCCAGTTATTCCGTGGTGCGCGAACACCTCAACCGCCATGCGATGCCCCCGGCCGGAGCCGTCAGGACTGAGGAACTCATCAACTACTTCCCATACGACTACCCGAAGCCGGACTCAAAGGAGACACCCTTCAAGGTGATCGCGGATGTGACCGAGGCACCCTGGCAACAAGCCCATCATCTGGTGCGGGTGGCAATCCAAGGATATGAGATTCCATGGGAGAATCGCCCACCGAGCAACCTTGTCTTCCTCATCGATTCGAGTGGCTCCATGGACGGGCCCAACCGCCTGCCCCTCGTCAAGAAGGCACTGGATCACCTCATCACGCGACTGGACGAACGTGACCGGGTCGCGGTCGTCACCTACTCGGGAAGCTCGAGGGTGGTCCTACCCTCCACCACCGGCAACAACCGCGAGACCATCCGCTTCGCCGTCAACAGCCTGCAGTCGGGTGGTTCCACCCAAGGCAGCGCCGGCATCATGGAGGCCTACCGACTCGCCCGACAAGGTTTTATCCCCGATGGCAACAACCGCGTGATTCTCTGCACCGATGGAGACTTCAACGTGGGGGTGACCAACCGTTCCGAACTCGTTAACCTGATTCAGAAAGAAGCCAACAGCGGCGTGTTCATCTCCATCCTTGGATTTGGAATGGGCAACTACAAGGATGGGACTCTCGAGGAGCTATCCAATAAAGGCAACGGAAACTACGCCTACATCGACACCGAACGTGAGGCCATAAAGGTATTCTCCGAGCAAATCGGAAGCACACTCATCACCATAGCAAAAGACGTCAAAATACAGGTCGAGTTCAACCCCACACTTGTCGATGCCTACCGGCTGATCGGATACGAAAACCGGCTCCTCGCGCCCGAGGACTTCAACGACGACAAGAAAGATGCGGGCGAAATCGGGGCCGGGGCCAGGGTCACCGCACTCTACGAGGTGATTCCGGCCGGAACTGACACCGAAGCGGCTGACCTCCCATCGGTTGATCCGCTGAAATACCAGAAACCCGCCGAACCCCTGGACTCGACCGATGAGTTGCTCACTGTCAAAATCCGCTACAAGGACCCTGAAAGCTCCAAAAGCAAACTCATTGAGCATCCGCTTCACAATGAAGTGGTACCCTTTGACAAAACCGACGACAACCTGCGTTTGGCGGTATCCGCCGCCGGTCTCGGGATCCTGCTGCGCAATGAATCCCAGGCCGGGTCCCTCGACTGGCCGATGCTGTCGGATATCGTCCACGGCATCCAAGCCAAAGATGAAGGCGGTCACCGGACGGACCTGATCCAATTGATCGAGAAAGCCTCACAGCTTAATCAAGACAAAACGGATCCTCACTGAAACCGCCACAAGCGATTCTGTATATTTGAACTAGACTGCCTCCACCCATTTGATGAATGTGGCATATTCTGATCGAAGACAGAACAAACTCAGAAACATTCAATCTGCCGGTCGTCGGGATCACGCTGCCATCGATCTTCAGCCACAAACGAAAGCCGATGTTGAGGGTCTAATCCATGAACCCGGATCAGAGACCGGTGCGACTCAGTTCCGTACCCCTTGTTCGACTCCCAACCGAAAACCCGCGCCGACGGCAAAGCAGCCATCAGCCGATCACGGTGTACCTTTGCAAGAATAGAAGCCAGCGCAATGCAGAATGACTTGCCATCCCCTCCCACGATACCTTCATGCGCGTAAGGGAACGATCGGAAAGGCCGGCCATCGATGAGAATTCGGCTGTTCGCTGCCGGACCATCCATCCATTCCCACAACATGCTTTGTTTTTTTTCCGAAATGTGCCCTGCTGACGGAAGGACCAATCCATCCGGAATTGTTTGAGATACCAAGTCGCGGATCGCCCGAATCATCGCTTCCCTCGTTGCCTGAAGAATGTTGACTGCGTCGATCTCGGTCGATTCCGCCCGACCAATCCCTCGAAATAACTCGCGACTCGCAAGGGCACGGGAACAGGCGGATTCAATCGCCTCGCGACGGCCCGCATTGAGGCGTTTGGAGTCATTCACCAGCTTACTCCATGAGCGGTGCCGGAGCTTGGGCAAGAGCCAGCAAGGAATCGCGACAGCCGCAGCCACAACCGGCCCTGCAAAGGCACCGCGACCGACTTCATCGACTCCCACAATCCAGTCCAGCCCCCCAGATCGGACGACCTTGTTGTCGTATGCCAGTAAACTCGCCATGAGGGTATCGGTTCCTTTATGTCTTTCCCTTAAGAATAGAATACACTCAGCCAATAGATCAGCCTATCCTGCAAATCAAGAGGATACCGATGATCACACAGCATTCCGACATGAGCCTCCACCCGAAGCCATCCCGATCGGCTAGATCTGATTCACCACCTCATGCAGTTCGATTCACTATTGCCTTGCCCTACATGGCATGAACCGTCAGAAATCCCGCATATGAAAACTTCGGGACTACTCCCTTTTATCGGCTTCCTCATTGCAATCAGTCCGGTTTCCGCTCAAACGGAAACCACCGAACCGCTCAGCGACCTCGAAAGGCTGACCATGATGGGAGAAATCATCGCGCATCACTCCGGTGTCAGTTCAATGGAACTGTCCGTTGAGGAACTCGAAGCAATCGCTACCGGTTTCACAAAAGGACTTGCCTCCAGTCAACTCAGCAAGAAGACGCAAGACAACATTGCTCAGGTCCAGATGCTCGTTCAGGAACGCCGCGGAATGAGAAACGAACGCATTTCAAAAATCAACAAGGCCGCAGCCGAAGCCTTTGTCCGTGAGCTTGACAAGGAAAAGGTAAAATTCACCGAATCGGGACTTGGATACGAGATTCTCGAACCGGGATCCGACAAAGTGGCCGCGCTTGAGGATGTGGTAGAAGTGACCTATGAAGGCAAACTCATCGATGGAACAGTGTTTGATTCAAACCTGGATGAAACCAAGCCAGTCACATTCCCTCTCGGCGGCGTGATTCCGGGTTTTTCGGAAGGACTTCAACTCGTGGGTGAAGGAGGAAAAGTCCGCCTCTACATTCCCAGTGAACTCGCCTATGGTGAAAACCCTCCGGGAGGCGTTATCGAAGCCGGAAGCATGCTGGTTTTCGAAGTCAAGCTGCACAAGATTCAAAACGAACTCGACAACCCGATCACCATACCGACTCCAAAAGCTGAAGAGCCGGGTGAACAGTAATGGATCCTCGGATTGTATTTTCCTGAAAAATAAAAGCCCGGATAAGTCCGGGCTTTTTTGTGTCCAATGGGTGCCGGAGTCTCCGGACACCATGTTTGAAACCAAAGACCTTGTCCGTTCTCACTGACAACGATCTTCATCCGCTAGTATCCTCCCCAGTCCTTGACGGAGATCAGGAAATGGTAATCACCCGCTGCATCCGGCACGCCGGTGATTCGGCCTTCCGAGCGGATCAGCGGTGTCGTGGTGGGCGGGATCACCTTGATCGTCAAACAAGTGGGCACCGAATGAATACCATCTGTTCCGATCAAGGTAAACGGATAGGTCTCGAGGTCGGAGATGTATCCTTTCAGCCATTTGCCATCGATGGACAACCTCCATGAAAGCCGACCCACAACCGAGAAAACGGCATTTGAATTGAGCAATCCATCCGGATCCCACGCATTCCGTTCTGCAGGCACTCACACGTCAACGGAAGGTGAGAATGGGAATCCGGCACCGGCGGATCAGCTCCACAGTCGTGCTCCCAACAAACAGATTCCTCAAGCGGGAGTGTCCCCTTGCGCCCAACATGAGCAAACCAACATCGTACTCCGAAACACGGTCGGCGATGCGATCCTCGACATCACCCTCCATCACGACAGCATCGACACTGCGACACCCGGCAGCCCGCAAAGCCCCGACGCGGGCATCCATTTTCGACGAAACTTCGTCCGAACGCCGTCCGCTGCCTTCCCTTACATGAATCAACCGAACCTCAAGGGTATCCAGTTCCCGAAAACACTCCAAATGACGCAAACCGTTCTCAATGCTTTCACTGCCATCGTAAGCCACCAAAACCGAACGTAATGGACGGAACTGCCGCGAACTGATCAGGCACGGGAGCTGACTGGAACGCAGGATACGGTCGAGGTTGGAACCCAGATGTTCGGATGCGTAGCCATATCCATCCCCCCGCTTGCCAAGCACAACCCCAGACGCAATCGACTGAAATGGCTGAACCACATCGGCGGGAACGCCCATACGGTTATCAAAACACCACCGGATCCCACCCCCAGATGATTCCAAAAGAGCAGAAGCCCGGCTCCGGATGGTTTCCACCCGCATGGCCTCAATGCGCTGAAGCTCCGCCACTAAACCTTGATAGGGTTGCACCCCCAAGGCGCCGCCCAGTTCATTGACAACCGGCTGATCAAAACACCGCAGGTCAGAAATGTTTGCGACAACAACACGGGATGCCTCAATCTGAGACCTCCACCAAATCGCATGCTGGATCACCGGTTCGAGATAACCCGAACTGTCCACGCATGCGACCAAGGCATTAGCGTCTTTTGAGGCTTCCACTCCCATATCAGTCCATCTCCAATCCTGATTCGGTCAGATCAGTCCACCGAGAACGCACCAGGCATTCCGGCCGCGATCACAGAACACTGTCGTCCGGGACGATCCCATCTTTTGGAACCACCAGAATTCCGTCCCGAATCGTGATGCATCCGAGATACAATCCGTCCGGCTTACCCTTGGGACTGAGCCTGACCCGGTTTCCGATACGGGAATTCTTATCGATAATCGCCTCTTCGATGAAGCATTCCGCTCCAATACCGAGGGGTGGCGCACCTTTGCCGCTCGCCTCCAGAGCCGTCATCTCATTCTCATAGTAATCATTACCCATGAGCACCACATTCTTCAAACGGGTGTTGCTGCCCACCACACTTCTCACCCCGATGACACAGCGGTCGAAGCTCGCATCCAGGAGGATACATCCATCGGCAATAATCGCCCGACCAACCTTGCAACCGGAAATCCGTGAGGCCGGCAAATAGCGGGCACGGGTGTAGATCCGGTCGTGGGGATGGAAAAAGTCGAACGACGGATTGGGTTCGGTGAGGTTAAGGTTACACTCGAAGAAGGCTTTGACGGTTCCGATATCCTCCCAATAGCCGTCGAAAACATAGCCGCTGAGCTTTTTTCTACCCAACAACCCGGGGATCAGTTCCTTACCGAAATCAGTGTCGTCGGATGCCAGCGCTTCCACGAGCACGTCCGCGTTGAAGAGGTAAATCCCCATGGAAGCGAGTCCGAACTCCGCATCATCCGGGCGGTTCAATGAACGCAACACCGCCGGACTCATCATGTATTGCCGGATCACAGCGGGGTCCGTCGGCTTCTCGATAAACGAGCGGATCGTGAAATCGTCGTTCAACTGCATCAGCCCAAAACCGGACACCTCCGCCTTCTGAACCGGAGTGGCCGCAATCGTGGCATGCGCGCCCATCTTGCGATGGTGGTCGATCAGGAGCCGGAAATCCATGCGGTAGAGCTGATCGCCCGAAAGAATGAGCGCGAGGTCATCTGGTCTCGGATGGAAATGCACGAGATTCTGACGCACAGCATCAGCGGTTCCCTGATACCAGCTCTCCCCTTTTTCGGTCTGCTCGGCGGACATGATATCCACCAAACCGCCACCAAACGGATCAAAGCTGTAAGTGGATTGAATGTGCCGGTGAAGCGAAGCCGTGTTAAACTGGGTCAACACATAGATCTCATTGAGTCCTGAGTTCAGGCAGTTGCTGATGGGGATATCCACCAAGCGGTATTTACCGGCCAAAGGCACCGCAGGCTTGCAACGGGGCTGCGTCAACGGGTATAGGCGGGTTCCTCTCCCGCCTCCAAGAACAATGCAGAAAATTCGAGGTCTCATTTTGCGTTTTACTTAATAGTATTCTGCGGATAAGGAAACACGAAAAACACGAGTATCAAACAATCATGTGTGGAATAGTAGGATATGTGGGTGCGCATAATGCGTCGGATTATTTATTGGATGGCCTCAAACGCCTCGAATACCGGGGCTATGATTCCGCCGGTATGGCGGTTCTGACAACGGACGGGTATCGTCTCACGCGAAAAACCGGACGGGTATCCAATCTCGCGACCGCGGTTCAATCCGCGCCCATGCCGGGAAGGGTCGGCATCAGCCACACCCGGTGGGCCACCCACGGAGGGGTAACCGAAAACAACGCTCATCCGCATATCAGCAGCGACGGGATCTTCGCCATCGTTCACAACGGAGTGATCGAGAACTACGTCAACATGAAGAACTTCCTACTGCAGAAGGGATACACGTTCTCATCCCAGACTGATACGGAAGCCTTGGTCAATCTCATAGCCTACCACTACGCAAAGGAACCCGAAAACAACGGAAAGAACCGCTTCGTGGAAAGCGTCCGCAAGGCCCTCTTGCATGTTCAGGGAACCTATGGGATCGCGGTACTCTGCAAAGACCATCCGGGAGAAATCGTCGCAGCCCGCAAAGGCTCGCCTTTGATCATCGGACTCGGAGACAATGAAAACCTGATTGCGAGCGATGCATCCGCTCTGGCACTTAAAACCAGCCGGGTGATCTACCTCAAGGACGGAGAGCTCGCCTTGGTTTCCGACAGAAGCCATCGGGTCATCACGACAGACGATGAAACCGTCCAAACCGTGGTGCACCAGATTGAAATCGGCTTGGAGGAATACGAGCTCGGAGATTTCCGGCACTACATGGAAAAAGAGATCTTCGAACAACCGACCGCTCTCCACAATGCGATGCGCGGAAGGTTTTCGGACGACAGCAGCACCGCCCGTTTTGGGGGACTCAACATCGATCCGCATGAACTCAGGCAAATCGATCGCATCCTGCTTTGTGCATGTGGCACCGCATGGCATGCCTGCCTCGTCACCGAGTATCTCATCGAGAAGTATGCCCGCATTCCGGTCGAGGTGGAGTATGCCTCCGAATTCCGCTACCGCAACTCCCCGCTGGATAAAAACACGCTGGTGGTGGTGATCAGTCAATCCGGTGAAACCATCGACACGCTGGCCGCGCTGAGGGAAGCGAAGCGCAAGGGCTTCAAGGTTATGGCGATCACCAATGTTGTCGGGTCCACCATTGCACGGGAAGTGGATGGCGGGGTCTATCAACACGCCGGGCCCGAAATCGGAGTCGCGTCGACCAAGGCCTTTACATCACAGGTTCTGATCGGTGCAATGATCGCCCTTTACCTCGGGCGCCTCAGGGACATGAGCTATTCCGATGGAGTGGCGTTTGTGGAGGCCCTCAAGATGACGCCCGATCTGGTTAGTGAAGTGCTCAATATCAGCGACAAAATTCACGCCATTGCGAAAAATTACGCGCACTACGAGGATTTCCTCTTCCTGGGACGCCAGAACATGTTCCCCATCGCTTTGGAAGGTGCGCTCAAACTAAAAGAAATCTCCTACATTCACGCCGAAGGCTACCCTGCGGCCGAAATGAAACACGGGCCGATCGCGCTCGTATCGGAAAAATGCCCATCGCTCTTCCTGGTGACTGACGGCGAGATCTTTTCAAAGACACTCTCCAATATCCAGGAGGTGAAAGCCCGCAAGGGAAAGGTCATCGTCATTGCATCGGATTGCTGTGAGTTTCCGGACGAACTGGTGGATGACCTCATCCAGATTCCAAGTTGTCACGATGCCATCCAGCCGGTCATCGCATCGATTCCGGTTCAGCTTCTCAGCTACTACATCG